>NZ_DLJI01000031.1:0-144959 GCF_002484185.1 Empedobacter sp. UBA7620
AAAATTAAAATAAATCAATCTTAAAATTTACAACTATGGCTAACAATTCAAGAGGAGTCTTAAAATTCAACGGTGGTGAGGATCAAAAAATCATCAAATTAGATTATCAAGTATCAAGAACTACTGATGTTTCGGGACGTGTAGCTTCTGATCCATCTAATGCTTTAATCAAAGTAACAGTAGAAGCAACTGAAAGTTCTACGATTTTGGAGAGTTTATTAAACGGAAAATATAAACCAACTGTTGGTGATATTACGTTTAATAAAGCACACGAAGAAGGTGTTTTAATCAACTTGAAGTGGGAAAACGGTTACGTTATTCAACACGAATTAAATTTTGATGCATTAAACGACAACAATATGTTAATTTCATTTGTAGTGAGTGCAGAGAAAATCGATTACGGAACAGCTTCTTACGACGGTGTTTGGCCTTCAGCTCGATAATTTATTTCAATCGAAAATCGCATAAGTTTACTAACCAACCAACTTATGAAAATTTGAAACTCTTGGTGCGATGCGAAGGCTGCATCAGGAGTTTTTTGTTTGTAAATGAGATGTTTTAACAAAAAATTAATGCATTCTCATTCCTTAATTGTATAATTTTAAGCTAAATACCTAAACTCTATTACTATGTTTCAAGATGATAAACTTCCAAAAAATAAACCATCTGTTGATCCATCTAAACTAAAAGATGATGCAATAAATGCTTTGGACAACAAAATAACGTCGCAAGTTGATGCTAAAATTGCAAAAGTAACGGATGGAAAATTGAATCAATCGTTTGAAAAAACACAAGATTATTCGAAAATGTTCATGAATCAACCGATTGTTCCCAATGCGAAAACGTATGTGGACAAGGATTTATGGGGAAATCAACCTACTTCAAAAATATACAATGCGAAAACAATTCCTGAACATGATATACTGGGAATTAATCGTGTTGTAAAGCTTAGTTTGGTGATTGAAGGTGAAATAATCAATTTTTTCAAACATTTCAAATTGGTTCAAAGTGCAAAAAAACACCATGAATTTTCGCTAGAATTAGCGCATGATGTATTGGGTGATGCAGAGAATTACCGCTTGGAGAATGCACAGAAATTTTTAGGAAAAAGATTAACTGCAATTTTTAGATACAGCGGAGTTGAGGATAGTCCAGAACGTGTTTTTGTTGGTGTCATTACCGAAGTTGGTTTTGTACAAGAACAAGGGAGTTTAGGAAATATTCTGTTAACAGGTTATAGCCCAACAATTTTGCTAGATGCAGCTCCTCACACTCAAAGTTTTGGTGGAACAGATTCAATCAGTCTAAATAGTATTGCAGATCAAGTGATCAAACAAGGGATAAGCAAAAGTAAATTTGATTACCGCATTGCAGCAAAATATGGGAGTATTACCTATTCTACGCAATATGAAGAGACCCATTATAATTATTTGGCGAGAATGGCAGAAGCTTATGGTGAGCAGTTTTTTTATGATGGAGAGGTCTTACATTTTGGAGAACTTCCGCCTCAACAGAAACCAATTACTTTAACATACGGAAGTAGCGTAAATGATATAAAAGTGAATATGCGTGCCCAACATATTAATCCTTCATTTTATGGCTATAATAGTAGTAAAAATGAAAAATTAACGACAGGAACTTCACAAATTAGACATACTTCTGATATTGCAAAACGAGCTTACTCTATTTCAGAACAAACGTTTAAAACACCCTCGCTACGTGTTGCCCCAATCAAAGCAGCGACTTTCTTAGATATTAGTGCTTCTCAAAAAGGGACAGCTGGTAGTAAGGCAGTTGATGTTTTTGTGACGTCTGGTACCACGACGATTCCATTTTTATATCCAGGTTGTATTGCAGATATCGAAATGCGTCAAACAGATACAAATAGAACCTCTTATTTTACTAAATTAATGATAACCGAAACGACACACGAAGTTGATGCACGTGGTTATTACAACGGAACTTTTGAGGCGATTGCTGCGGATACAGGATTTTTACCTCGTCCAGAATTTAAGATGCCGAGAGCCGAAATTCAAGTAGCGAAAGTAACTTCGAATACTGATCCTAAAAATCAAGGACGTGTACAGGTGCAATTTGATTGGCAAAATGGCTATGATAAATCAGAGTTTATTCGTGTGATGACACCTGATGCTGGAGGAAGTGATAAAGTAAAAACAAACCGTGGCTTTATGGCTATTCCAGAAGTTGGTGATCAAGTAATGGTTGCTTTTCAACATCATCATCCTGATCGTCCTTTCGTAATGGGTGGTATGTTCCATGGAAAAGTTGGCGGCGGCGGTGGTCAAGGAAATAATGTGAAAAGTTTGAGTAGTAAAAGTGGTAACATTATTTGTCTAAACGATGGAGCAGGTATCGAAATTAAAGATAAAGCAGGTAATCATGTTACTTTAAGTGGAACAGGAAATTTAACGACTGAAATAAGTGCTGATTGTACTGATAATATAGGTGGAAATCAAACTATAAATATTACAAGTGCAAATAGAATTAACATTGGTACAAATAGTGTTGAAAATGTTGGAGAAAAAGGAACTTCAACTTTTGCAAGTAGTTCGGGATATTATTATGTTAAGAGTGAAACCGCAACTTTATTAAAATCAGGTGAAAGTTCCATTATATTAACAAAAGATGGAATCATTAAAATAAAAGGAAAAGCAATTATTATAGAAGGTACTGATCTTGTAAGTATTAATGGAAAAGGAGCGAAAGCATTATTTAGTACATCTACAACAATTTCAGGAAGTCAAGTTGATATAAATTAAGAGAATGGAAATTATAGAATACGAAATACAACAAGACGATACATTAGCATCAATAGCAGAAAAGCACAATATTACTGTTGAAGAATTGGTTAATTTTCATAATCAACATTGTGGGATTACGCAACAGATTATTGGAAATGAGATACCGTTTCATGTTATGCTAATTTTGATAAATGATTTTATAAATGAAGATATTTCAGAATCTAATACTAATGTTCAGATTGCACACGATTATCAAGCAAGATACAGATGTGAGCAGTCTGTTATGACTTATGTAGGTGATATTATGATGAATCATGCGGACACAAAACGAGAGTTTTTTGTAAATAAGTATCAAGAAAATGGAGAAAGTTTAGTAAAGGTAGAGTTGATAGAAAATATTATTGAAACCTATCCTGAGCAAATGAATGAAGCTGTAGAATTGATGTCTGATATAGATCTTATAGCATGTAATTTAGAGACAGGTTTAGATTCTCATTCTGGTAAAATAAAATATATCAAAAATTACAACGAAGTTTTAGAAAAATGGAAAAGACATAAGAATAATCTAGCTTCTAAATACAGTTATTTAAGAAATCCCACTTCAAGTAATGATCTTAAAACTTTTATTACTATTTATGATGATATTTTTAATCATCAAGAAAAACTAATATCATGGGTAAATACCAAAATGTTTTTCGATTTATTTTTTGACAAATACTTAGTAACCAATAAGAAATTAACAGATGACTTTAAAAGAACTGCCTACTCTCAGCTTTTTGAAGGCTTGCCTGTGCAGTTAAATTTTAGACAAGATATAATTGGCGAAACCCCCGAAACTATAAATCTTCGTAAAGTAAGCGAAATGCAAGATGGAGGATACGATATAGACTCTTTTAAGAAAATATATACCGAAAAATTTTTACCACTCGTAAAATACAAATTCTCTGAATTTAAACTAAGTTGTAGGGAAAACTCAACTTATGACCTTGTTGATAGATGGATTACCAAGTCTGATGTTACCATTATTGAAGAAATAAAAAATAATGTAAAGATTATGATAACCTACAAACTAACCAAAATAGAAGCATAATGGCAGAATCTTATGTACCACAAGATACAATGGCAATTTGTACCATGATGACCAATGGCGCACCGCAGATGATAAAAACTACTACACCTAGTAACGTTATGTATAGCACCAAAACACAGCCCTTCTTAACCATGTCCGATAATAAATTAGGTGGATCTTTTGCCTGTAAAAAGCCTGCAAAACTTTGGGGTGGGTTACAAACCTTAGCATTAGGCATTGCCCTTGGTGCAGCAATAGTGCTTACAGGTGGTGCCGCAGCAGTGGTTATTATTGCTGCTTGCGCAGTAAGTGTTGTTGCAGGAGGTGTTGCCCTCTTTAAAATGGCACACGATTGTGATGCTACTTTAAGCATAAAATGGAGTGAATCTCATAAAAAAGTTCGTTTTAATCAAGATTTTGCTCTCCTTAATCGTTCTTTTTTAGATTGTCCGCAAAAAGGTAAAATTACAATTATCATGGATCCTGTAATAGCACAAAAAGCAGCAGATTTTATCACAAACAACAATACCAAAGAATATTTATGGCAAGCAGGCAGCCAATTTGTAATGGGGTTTATTGGCGGGGTTACAGCGGGTACAAGTGCAGTAGCAGTTGGTGTTTCTGCGATAATATCTGGGGTAATGTATTTTCCGAGCGAGTGGCTTGGTGACACCGATTGGGGTGGCGAAAATGTAGCTACTGCAAGTACGGCTTCTGCTATGGCAACCGACGGGGTAACTGCTACAACGGGTGCAGGTCTTTCTGCAGCAGGTGTTACAACCGAAGTTGGTGGTACCATTATCAATAAAAATGTAGGTAATGCAGTGGGTGGTGCAGTGCAACATGCAGCAGGAGAAGCTACAGGTAATGTATCGCAAAGTTTAACAGGTGCTTTGCGTAATTATATAGGGCATAGTGGATTAAAAGCTGATAAATACCAAGGTTACAAAGGAATAGCCGGTTTTATAGCCAATATTGCCATTGGTACCTATGCCGATAAAAAAGAAAATAAATTGGCTGATGAAACAAAAAGAGTTGCAGAAGACTTTAATGAATCTGATAAGAGTAATGGTATTAATGTAATTGCTTTAGATGTTTAAAATATGAAAACACTATTAAAAATATTAGGAGGAATTATTATAATTTTACTACTCAATTTTTTAATTAACTTATTTTTTGTTAGTAAAAATAAAGGAGAAAAGTATGTTGAACAATATAAAAGTTTATCAAAAGAATTAAAAGTAAAAGTAAATCCAGTTTTTTTTGCAGGTAGAAATACACAGGATAGTTATTTTAAAGGAACAGCTTTTTTTAAGGGTTTATATGGAGGTTATTCTGGGAAAATAATTAAGGATGATTATAGTGGGCGTTATTTCAAGATAATACGTTTCGATCCTTATGGTGATAAATTTTATTTAGCACAATCTGCTAAAATCGACAACAAAGAACTTATTGTAAAAGTTGATCCTTTGCAATACAATGATAAGACTTTTGGCACCAAAGAAAATCCTATTTTAGTTTTTTGGTATGAAGGTGCTAACGAAAAGCTAATGACAGATATACGCACGGATGAAAAAGATAGTGATGGGTTTTATATTAATAAAGATGTACAATTATCCCCAACCGAAGAAGAATACCGTTATAATGTAACGCAATATTTAACGTATGTAATGCCAAAGGAAGAATTCAAAAAACGTTTTAAAAACTAAGTGAAATCACTATTAAAAATATTGGGTGGAATTGTTGTTATCTTATTATTAAATTTTTTGATTAATTTACTTTTCGTAAGTAAAAATAAAGGTAAAGATTTTGTTGAAACATATATCAAAGAATCCAAGAAAATTAGAATTAGAGTTGATAGTAAAGATTTTTCAGGTAAGTTTACTCATGTTAGTTATTTTAAAGGAACAGTTTTTTTTAAAGGACTCTATGGGAATAGTCAAGATGAAATAGTTTTAGATAATATTAATCATAAATATTATAGAATAATGCGCTTTGATCCTTATGGTGATAAATTTTCATACGCACAAACCTATAAAATCGACAACAAAGAACTTATTGTAAAAGTTGATCCTTTGCAATACAATGATAAGACTTTTGGCACAAAGGAAAATCCTATTTTGGTTTTTTGGTATAAAGGCGCCAACGAAAAGCTAATTATGAATATGGATATTGACGAATTGGATGAAGATGGTGTTTACAAACAAGCACCAACATTAATATCCCCAACCGAAGAAGAATACCGTTATAATGTAACGCAGTATTTAACGTATGTAATGCCTAAGGAAGAGTTCAAAAAGCGTTTTAAATAGGACATCTAAAAAAATAAACTATTTTTCCCAACAAGTAAATGAAAACAATTGGCTATTTTTTAGGGTTACTTATTGGTGCACCGCTGGTATTTTTCTTAATTAGTTATATCTTTTTAAGACCACGAAATATAGAAGAAATTCAAATACTAAATTATATTGATAATTCTGAAAAAAAATTATTGAAAGAACCGATTCCATATTTAAGTAAATATGATGGAGATGATGAAAGATTAGGTGGTAGTACAATTAGTAAAACAACTTATTTTAGTAATCGTAATATGTCATACTTGAGAGGAGATTCGTATATATTTTTTTCTAAAGAATTAAATAAATATGTACAAACATTGGTTATAAGTGAAGGTGCTTATTTAAATAAAGAATTACTTGATTTTGGCAATTCAAAAAAAAATAAAAATGTTTATCCAGATATTATTTTTTACTATAATAAAATACAAAATGAAGACCCTAGTTATGGTACGATAGACAAGCCTTTGCCTATTTTACACTTCAGAAGTGCTAATCCAGCTCTTCGATCAATGCGGAAAGAAAATAAAGATACAGATGAAGCGTATCTAAAAAAAGTTTACGAAGAAAACGTGAAGTTATATCTTCAATATTTTATAGACAAAGAAGATTTCAAGAAACTTTTCCCAAAAGAATAAATGAAAACAATTGGGTATTGTTTTTAAGGATCTAGTATTGTTGTTTTACAAACATCTTATTTATATAAAACTCTTAAAAATAACCTACAATATTTAGCGTATCATTTAAAGCTATAATAATAAATGAACCCAAAGAAATTAGAATATCTATGAAAATTTTATTTTTTAATAGTCGTTTAGAAAAGCAGAATTATAAATGAATGTTCAAAAACAAAGTATAGGAAAAGCATATTATCATCAGCAAATGATTAAAATGACGTATGCTTATCTACCAATATTTTCACTTGTTGTTTTAGTGTGTTCTGCTTTTGAAAAGTTAAGATTCTTTTTATATCTGGCAGTGGTAGGAGCAACTTATGGATATATACTCAATCAAATGAAGAAAAAACATTTTTGGATTGAGTTTAGAGAAAATGATATCATGGTGGATAAGACTTCTTACAATTTTAAAGATATAGAAAGCTATCATCTCTCTTTACCTTTGAATGAGTTATTAATGTTAAGAATAAGAACAATAGATAAAAAATATCTAGCTGTCTATGTTGATAAAGATTTAAAACAAACTATTGAAATGTTTTTTAATAAACATTTTATAATATCCCATAAAACTAATCATGATAATTATCTACAATACGGACATTTAATATTTTCTCTTTTATGTATTTTTTTATGTGGAATGATGTATGCTCTTTATAATCTTATTTATTATAAAATATTAAATTAATCTTTATGAGTAAAGTTTATATACCTAAAAATACTTGAGTTGTTTGCACCATGCAACAAAACTCTACTCTTAAAAAAAATCCTATATAAATCTTATTAGACAATCGGTAGGAAAGATTATTGATTTGGAATAGATATTCAACCGCCAATTGGCGGTTTTTTTTATTTAAAATTTAAAGGTTAATTGCTAAAAATAATACGAATGAAAAAAACTATTTTAGAAGTAAAATGAAATATCTTTAATATTATATATTTAATTAAGATTTATCGTTATATGACTTCTTGTACAAAACTACGTTATGATTTCACGATTATCAATTATGATGAGAATAACATAGAATGTAGTAAAATTAACCTTTAGAGAAACAAGTTAAGTAGGAGTGACGAATGACGAACCTAATTGGTTAATGGAGGTTGTATGCCTTAAAATTATTTTTTTATGTATCGGTTGTGTATCTTTGCTATATTGATTCTGTATCAGTTGTATATCCATTTCGTATGATTTGTTCGATGCTCGTGTATCGATGCATGGATTACCTTTTAGTCAAAAAAATACCTATTCAACTAAAAGAATAGATTTATTACATAAAGGTTTACTGAAAAAGTGATTCAAAATTTGTTTTCATTAAAAATAAATTAGAGTTACTTTGAATATCGAAAACGAAGGTTCCTTTGGCATATTTTATGAAATACTAAAGTTATCTTTCTACTATTACATATTTATAAAAAACCTAAAGCTTATATATGAAAAAGACTCTTTACTTTTTTATGGTATTATTCTGTTCTGTAATTTCTGCTCAAAAATCTGAATATATTTATGAAAAACTGCGAACAGAATTAACTACTTCTCCTAATGAATTCTTTAAAAATATTGAAAAAGAAAAATTAAATGCATTAGCCTCGCAAGATTTAAAATTGGTAACAAAGCTAGATTATTTGAAAGGTTTTGGCTATTATTTGAATAATAATGCCGATTCATGTGTCTTCTACGCGAATGAAGCTATAAATAGAGCAGAGCATATTTCTTATATAGAAGGAGAAGCAATGGGATTGCGACTTCTGGGGACTCAGTATGCGAAAATGGGATTGTTAAGTGAGTCTGATTCTGCTTTAGATAAAGGGTTGGTATTAATAAAACATCTAGATAATGAGGAAGCAAATGATTTAATAGGAAGTCTGTTTGCTTCAAAACTTGTTTTAATGGATGATACTGTAAATCTAGAAGAAAAACTAAATGTTGCTAAAAAATCTATCGATTCTTATGAACGTTTAAAGTCATTAAAGAGGAAAAAAGAAGTTTTGCCATCTGCTTATACAAATGTAAGTTATATGTATACAAAATTGGAAAAGTACGATTCTGCATATAATTACTCAAAAAAAGCTATATCTATAGTAGATCCTTCTGATAAGTATATGAATGCAGCAATATATCATGATTTAGGTTTGATTTTTTTGAGAAAACATGAGTATAGTAAAGCGATAAATTACTTAGAAAAAGCATTGGATTATTGTAAATCAACAGACTTTTTAAGTAAGAAACAAGAAATTCTAAAAAGATTGGTTGAAGCTTATACTGGGTTAGGAGATTATAAGAAGGCAAATGAAGTGAACGAAGAGTTTATGGAATTGACTCATGAAATAGATAAGTCAGCAAAAACTGCTGTAAGTTCAGTTGTTCAACAAAAAAATTCTAAAATAAATAGTTTGACAAAGTATGAAAAACTGTTTTATATTGGTTTAATCTCCTTTCTACTTGTAACTGTTTCAACAATAATTTGGTTTTATACTAAAAGAAGAACTAAAATTTCAGATGATAATTCTATTGATTTAACTGAAAAAGAAGATTCGTTTTCGATTAATGATTCAACAAAAAATAAAATTATTGAAGAATTGAAGAAATTCGAAAAAGAAGAAGGCTTTATCGATCAACATATTTCTTTATATCATTTGTCTAATAAAATAGGATGTAATACAAAATATCTTTCACGTACAATTAAAGAAGAATACGGAAAGAGTTTCTCAAACTATATTAATGAACTTAGAATTGAATATTTACTCGAAAAGTTGAAAAATGAAGAATCTTTTCTAAATTATAAAATAAGTCACTTATCTAAGTTAGCTGGTTTTTCATCTGATCCTACTTTTATAAAGGCATTTCAAAAGAAAACAGGAATGAACCCTTCCGAATATTTAAAACTGAATAAATAATTAGAGTGTTTATTTATAGTTGTTTAGGTTTTTAAAAATAAGAATATTTAATTTAAATATTGAAAGAATTCTGAATTTTTAAAATATGTGAAATGACAAAACCATTATATTAATTAACCATAGTTTTGTAGGATCAATTTAAAAACCAAATCAACCAATGATCAAAGACCTTAAAAAAAGATTACTTCTTTTATTTTTTTTTGGTAGTACTTTCAGTTTATTCGCTCAGATAGGAATTAATACAAAAGATGTAAAAGGGGCATTTCATGTGGATGGAAAGATAGACAATTTTAGTACACCTACTAATGAACAAGCCAATAATGACTTTGTAGTAACAACGAATGGAAATATAGGAGTAGGGACGATAACACCTGTTACAAAACTTGATCTAAGATCAACTTCTAACTCTAATAATGCTTTGGGTATTGGTTTTACATCTAGAACAGCAGAGTCAGTAGGAGCAGGAGTTATTCGTTATGTTAATACTTCTGGAGGAAAGTTGCAAATTTCTGATGGTATTCAATGGATGGATATTTATTCTGTTCCAAAGAAATCGTTTGTAGTGGCGAGAATTAGGACTGCAGATAAAGCAATTAAGTTTACTTATAATACTGCAACTATAATCGCTGGTTGGGAGATTACAAATGATATTTCTAATAATTTTAATGCTACAACTGGTGAGTTTGTTGCTCCTAGAGATGGCGTTTATACTTTTAGTTTTGCTTATGATTTTGTTCAAGAAGGGAATGCATTCTTGGCAAATAGTTCGGTTGAGAGTCAGTTTGTGAAAAATACTAATGTAATTGAAGTAAAATGTTTAAAAACATATGGTAAATCAACAAGAGGAGCTCAAGCTGGAGGAAGCTGCGTAAGTAGTATGAAATTAAAACAAAATGATAAGGTAGTTGTAAAATTGCTACAAAAGATTGACAACTCTACGAGTGGAGGGAGAGGTCTTCGCTCGGATGCTGTAGTAAATAAGCCCAATTTTGGATTCAATAATTTGACAATTGTAGAGCAGTAAAATATAGCATATGAAAAATATTTATTTAATTCTTAGCTTTCTGATTACAACAGCTCTTTTCGCGCAAGTGGGAGTGGGAACAACTAATCCTCAACAAGTTTTACATATAGACGCTTCAATGAATAATGATAGTTCTACTCAAAATATTTACGAAGATGATGTCGTTGTAACAGCAGAAGGTAAATTAGGTGTTGGAACTATAAATCCTATAACAAAAGTTGATTTAAGAAGTAAGACGCTAACAGATAATGTGATAGCTATAGGTTCTACTACACAAACGGCTACTCAAGCAAAAGAAGGTGCTTTGCAATACAATGGTAATTTAAAACTTTCTGATGGTACAAATTGGATAAATCTTCCTGGTAAATCATTAAATGCTTTGGTATACGCTAATAACTCTTCTAATCAATCTTTAGCAAATAATACACAAGTTTTAATAAAAAGTTGGACAAAACAAGAGGATGTAACCAATAGTTTGGATGCTGTAACTGGAATTTTTACAGCTCCTAAAGACGGAGTTTATGTAGTAAGTTTTAATGCAGCTTTGTCATCTGCTGCTATTCCTAATAATAGTTATATCGAAATACATTTAAAATCTAATGCAAGTCAAGGTGTTCCTGAATATAGATGTTTAAACTCTTATCCAGGATTCTCAACTGGGAATGCAACGAATATCAGTTCTATAAACTGTACAGGTATTTTTTATCTGAAAAAAAATGAGACATTATCACCTAACATTTTCCATACTTTTGGCGGGAGTCGAAACTTAATTAATGATGCAAGTTATAATACCTTAACAATTTACGGCTTATGAAAAATATGATTATATTTTTAACATCCTCTTTTTTCGTTCTTTCTATAAATACGAATGCACAAATAGGAGTAGGGGTAGAACAACCAAAAGGAATTTTGCATATTGATCCTTTAAAAAATACAGTTAACACAATTTCAAGTGCAACAGATGATTTTTTAGTAGAAAATATAACAGGAAATATAGCGATAGGAAATAACCTGCCTAAGGTTAAATTGGATGTTAGAGGAGCTACAGAAAGTGCTATAGGGTTAGGAAATACAAGTCAAACAGCAATAGAAGCAGAAGAAGGAGCGATTCGATACAACACAGAATCTAAAAAAATACAATATTCTAATGGAATAGAATGGAATGATGTAATTATTAATCCAATTGAGAAATCAGTATTTATCGCGACTAAAAATTCGCAAGAAGTGGTGTGTTATGAACAGGGAGGTGTAAGTCCAGGAACCTATAACGGTATGCCACATCGTACTCCTTGTTATCTAACATCATGGACTCAGAAGTATAATAATTCCAATGGTGGAGGAACTTTTAATCCTGCTACTGGAGAGTTTACAGCAAAAAGAGATGGAGTTTTTACAGCAACTTTTACATTTGCTTTAGAGTCAGGAAGAATAAGGGCTTTGAATGGTTCTAGTGCTGCTATTGATAATAACCAAATTGAAGCTATTTGGAGATTAAAGGACTCTAATAATGTGGAAATAAATGCAGTTAAATGTGCTAATAATTTCCCTAGTGATAGTAGAAATAATACAAATGATGCGGGGAGTGCACCTGCTGCATCTAATTGCACAGCGAGTTTTTATATGCTAACAGGACAAAAAATTAGACCTGAAGCTTGGATCGATTTAGATCCTGGTCAACAAAAGTTATTCAATTCTACAGCATCGGGAAGTGGAGCTACTTTAAATTCATATTATAATAACATGACTATTATAGAGAACTAAGTATTATAGAACTTAGCCCTTAAAACTTTGACTAGAATAATATAAATTATTTAAAAACGTAAAAGAATATCAAGTCTACTGTTGAAGTAACTCTTGGCTTGCTATAAGCTTGAACACTGGTTCAAGCTTTTTTGTTTTCAAACCAAACGAATAGATTTTATGAATATTCTTTTTGTGATAATCTCATCACGAATTCGCTTCCAACACCATATTCGCTAAATACATCCAACGTTCCTTTTTGAGCTTCAATAAATTCTTTGCTAATAGCCAATCCCAAACCTGTACCTTCTTTGTGAGTGCCTGGTACACGAAAATAGCGATCGAAAACTTTTGGTAAAAATTCGGTAGGAATCCCAATTCCTTCGTCTTTAACTTTGAAGGATGTTTCGGTTGTTGTTTGTTCAATAGTAATCCAAATTCGAGCATTTTCGTGAGAATAATGTATTGCATTTGAGATTAGATTTGATAAAACCCAAGCTGTTTTTTCAAGATCTACTTGTATAGATTCTAAGTGATTTGGAATATTTGTTTCTATGATTAAATGCTTTTGTTCAGCTAAAGTTTGATTGGCTTTAACCGCATTTTCTACAATTTCGATAGGGAAAACTTCTGTTTTATTCATTTGAATAGAACCGCTTTCTATCTGTGTTAAGTTGAGAAGTTCTTTAGTTATACGCAATAAACGATGTACATCATCGTCAATACTGGTTACCAAATCATTTTGTTCTTCGTTTAGTAATCCTATTTGCTTATTTCGAAGTAATTGCAAACTCATTTCCATAGATGAAATAGGCGTTTTAAATTCATGCGAAACTGTAGCAATAAATCGTGTTTTGGCTGCATCTAGTTCTTTAAATTCGGTAATGTTTCTAAGAATGATCACATGTCCAACAACTTGTTTTATCGTTTCTCCTGTTGGAATTATTTCGATGTGAAAAATTTCTTTGGTAAAAAATTGTTCTTTTTCATCCACTACAATTTGCAAAGGTTTTTCGTCTTTTATAATTTCTGTTTCGATATTTTGTAATAGCAATCGAATCAAATCATTATGCAAAGCCAAATCTTTACCTGCCTTATTTACCATTTGTTTAGCAGACAATCCTGTTACTTTTACAGCTTCATTATTTGCGAAAATTACTTGCATTTGTTCATCCAAACCAATTACAACATCGTGCATATTATTAATCAGCGTTTCCATTCTTGTTTTTTGTTTTAGAATAGTTGCTAAATGACTTTCATTGTATTCTTCTAATTTAGAAGCCATGGTGTTAAAAGATTGTGCTAAATCTCCAAACTCATCTTTTTTGTCTAAATACACACGCTCTTTGTAATTATTCGAAGCAATTTCCTTGATACTATTCGTCAATTTCTGAATAGGATTTGCAATATTAGACGGAATTTTAATCAAAGAATTAAAGGCTATAAAAATACATGGGATACCTGTGAAAATGATTAATAAAATAGCTTGATTAGCGGTTTTTTCTGCAAATTCACTTTTAATTTCTATGGCTTGCATATTCATTTCCATCATTTCTAAAAGTGAGATTCTAACATCTTTTAATAGTTCTGGAGAATGATTTCCTTCTTTATAAGCATCAAATTTATCTCGAATCTGTTGATTCAATTCTTTTTCACCTTGTTCTGTTGCGTTTAATTCTTGATTTGCTAATTGCTTTTCAAACGATTTGAAATTAAAGTTTTCCGCATCATTTAAATTTCGCATCATACTTTTTGCATAAATCAATGAGTTGTAATTATCATGCAAAATATTTTGTGTATCATTTTTCAATGAATAAATAGACGTAGTTGCTACAGCTGCCAATAATACAATCAATAAAAACAGCAAGCCTAATCCTAAGCGAAGTTTAGTTTTAATTCTCATTTTGATAAAATAATCACATCAACATGTAACGAAGATAGTTTTTTTAGTAATTGATTAAATACATTCGTAGCCAAAATAATTTGGATTAAATTTAACTTTGGTTTTCCCAAGCAAACAGTGGTAATATTACGCAATTCAATTTGTTGAATGATAGCTGTAGAGACCTGTTTATTTTTTACCTTAACAATTTCAGCACCTAATTCGGTTGCTAATTTTAAATTATTAATAAGATGACGTTGCTTATCTAAAGCAATTTTATTAGGATGTTCTTTTGGCGTTTCTACATACAACACAAACCAACGTGAATTATAATATCCAGCTAAACGAGCAGTTTTTCGAATAACAGTTTTGGCATTTTTATCATTGGTGCTAATACACGCCAGAAAACGCGAAGGTTTTGCATAAACAGACGAAACATATTCAGTTTCAACCTTTTTTTCTACATGTGAAGCAACTTCTTTTAAAGCCAATTCACGTAATTGTAAAATATTTGAAGGAATAAAAAAGTTGTTTAAAGCCGTTTGAATTTTATCTTTCGGATAAATTTTTCCTGTTTTTAATCGTTCAATTAAATCATCTGCAGTTAAATCTATATTTACAATTTCATCTGCTTGTTCCAAAATTATGTCAGGAATTCGTTCCGAAACATCAATTGTTGTAATTTCTGAAATACTATTGTTCAAACTTTCTAAATGTTGAATATTTACAGCAGAAATAACATTGATACCAGCGTCTAAAATTTCCATAACATCTTGCCAACGTTTTGCATGTTTGCTTCCAAAAACATTCGAATGTGCCAATTCATCTACAATAACAATTTCTGGTCTTTGTCTTAAAATTTCTTCCAAATCCATTTCTTCGACAGATTTACCTTTGTAGTAAATTATTTTTCGTGGAATTATGGTTAATCCTACAACAAGATTTTCTGTTTCAACACGTTTATGCGTTTCGATATATCCAATTTTTACATCGATTTTATTTTTTTGCAATTCGTGCGCTTCTTGCAACATTCGATACGATTTTCCAACGCCAGCGCACATTCCAATATAGACCTTAAACTTGCCTCGTTTCGATTTTCGAATCAAGGCAAGAAAGTCTTCTGCTGTATGTTGTGTTTCTTTTTCCATTTATAATTTTAATGCTAAGGAAGTTGTGAAAAATGTTTCATTTGATACATTTTTATCATTTCGAAAATAGATATCATCTTTACTCGAAAAACTTCTAATTTCTGTTCTCCACATCAAATTATTTGTAAAATAATGATCTAAATTCAAAGAAAAGCCAACTGTTTTGAAACCATTTTGTGTATTCGTTGAGATTATTACACCTTTTTCATCAGCATAATATTCGGCACGTGCAGTTGCAGACCATTTTTCATTAAATGTATATTGCCCAACTAAAATAGGACTGTACCAAATATTATAACTATCTGATCCTTTCGATTTTTGTTGTGCGCCAATATCAAAGCCTGCGGTTATTGAAAGCTTTTTAATAGGTTTAAAAACAGCATAAAGATTATGGAAATAACGCATTTGACGCAAAGAATCAGGAGTATCGCTACCAATAAACGAACTGCTGTTGATCGAAAATTTTTCATTTGGTGTGTAAGTAATTTGATGTCCAAAAGCTGGTGTAGAATTACCATCAAGACGCTTGATACGTTGCCAACCATTTAAATAATGCAAACTCATTGCCCATTTGTTATTAGGCGAAATATAACTCAGCTTAATGCCAGTTGAAAAATAAGGTGAATTCTCTGCCTGAATACTTCGTGTAAGTGTTGCTACATTAGAACCAATCGCACTTTCAAATCCAATGTGAGAAGGCATAATACCTGCATCTAGCCACAAGTTTTTATTCTTTGAAAGTTTGACACCGATATTTGCTTCGTAAATATTTCTTAAACCATCAGGTTCTGCAGCAAGATTTGATTGTGTATAAGTTCCTGCCATTAAAGCAAGATTTCCTCGAACTCGTTCATCAGTATATTGCAATTGAATTGTTCCGAAGTTTAAATTCACCTCATTGTGTCGATTAAATGAATACAAATAATTAGGAAGCTGATTGTTTTTTGGTTGATTAAAATCGTAGGTATAATAAACTTCTGCATAGCCAGAAATTTTTAATTTCTGAATAGAATCGTTTTGAGCTTGAACATTTAAACCCAAAATAAAAGCACCAAAAGCAAGTGTTTTTTTCATTATTTCGATAATTTATCCAATTCGATATTCAATTTTAACGCATTGATTTTATCAGGACCTAAACTACCTAATAAAGATTTTTCAATTTGGTTATCAATCAATTCTTTTACTTTTTCGGGATCTAAACCTCGTGCTTTTGCAATTCGATCAACTTGTACAATTGCTCCTTGAACTGAAATATTAGGATCTAAACCACTTCCACTAGCCGTAATTAAGTCTACAGGAACATCTTCTTTTTTTACCGTTGGATTTTTTTGAAGAAAATCATTTAAGCGTTTTTCAACTTCTTGCAAATATTCTTCATTATTTGAACCTTTGTTACTTGCTCCAGAACCTGCTGCATTGTAATTTACAGTAGATGGTCGTCCCCAGAAATAATGATCCTTTGAAAACGATTGTCCAATATTTTCGTAATAGTGCTGATTGTTTTTATCGGCAACTAAAAAACCTTTTCCTTGATTTGGAGAAAGTTGGGCAATTCCCCACATAGTTAACGGATATAGTACCATTAAAAGGAACATCAAGCTAAATGTCAATAAACTTGCTTTTATACTATTTTGTTTCATTTTGTATTAGTTTTTAAAATTGCTGTTTTTGAATTTATTAATAGAATATTGAACTCCTTCAAAACAGCACATTACAATAATTAAAAGAATATGGAAATAAAGATGTCGATTAGTTTTATCCCGATAAATGGAACGATTATTCCTCCAATTCCATAAATCAGTAAATTTCTTCTCAAAAGTGCACTTGCTCCAATTGGTTTGTATGGAACACCTTTTAATGCTAATGGAATCAAGAAAGGAATAATAATCGCATTGAAAATAACAGCCGATAAAATAGCTGTTTCGGGACTGTGTAAATTCATGATATTCAATCCTTGTAAGGCTGGAATTGCTGTAATGAACAAAGCAGGTATGATGGCAAAATATTTTGCTACATCATTCGCAATACTAAAGGTTGTTAAGGTTCCGCGTGTCATTAATAATTGTTTTCCGATTTCAACAACTTCAATTAATTTGGTTGGATCATTATCTAAATCCACCATATTTCCTGCTTCTTTTGCTGCTTGCGTACCACTGTTCATCGCTACACCAACATTAGCTTGCGCTAAGGCAGGTGCATCATTTGTACCATCGCCCATCATCGCAACCAAACGACCTTCGGTTTGTTCTTTTTTGATGTAATTCATTTTATCCTCCGGTTTTGCTTCCGCAATAAAATCATCCACACCTGCTTTTTCCGCGATAAATTTTGCAGTCATCGGATTATCACCTGTTACCATAACCGTTTTGATTCCCATTTTACGTAAACGTGCAAAGCGTTCTTGAATTCCAGGTTTGATAATGTCTTGTAATTCAATTACTCCTAAAACTTGCTCATTTTGAGAAACAACTAAAGGCGTTCCTCCATTTTGAGCAATTTCATTGGCTTTCATTTGAATTTCGTTTGGAAAAGAATTTCTTGCATTTTCAACCAAATTTTTGATAGCATCTACAGCTCCTTTACGAATGCGAGTTTGATCAAAATCAATTCCTGAACAACGTGTTTCTGCACTAAAATTGATAAAAACAGGATGTTGAATTGCAAATTTTAATGGATCTATTTGAACTAATTCTACAATTGATTTTCCTTCAGGAGTTTCATCACTCATCGAACTAAGAACTGCTGCTTTTTCTAAAGCTTCCATTTCTATTCCAATTGCAGGATATAAAGCCGTCGCCTTACGATTCCCGATTGTAATGGTTCCTGTTTTATCCAATAATAAAACATCTATATCGCCTGCTGTTTCCACTGCTTTTCCACTTTTTGTAATAACATTTGCACGCAAAGCTCTATCCATTCCAGCAATTCCGATTGCGGATAATAAACCTCCAATAGTGGTTGGAATTAAACATACAAATAATGAGATTAAAGCGCCAATGGTAATGGGAACATTTGCATAATCAGCGAATGGTTTTAGGGTAACCATAACTATGACAAATACTAATGTAAAAGCAGCTAATAAAATGGTTAAAGCAATTTCATTTGGTGATTTCTGACGATTTGCACCTTCAACTAATGCAATCATTTTATCTAAAAAACTTTCTCCTGGTTGTGTCGTAACTTTGACTTTAATTCGATCCGAAAGAACTTTTGTTCCTCCAGTAACCGAGCTTTTATCACCACCAGCTTCACGAATTACAGGTGCACTTTCTCCTGTAATAGCACTTTCGTCGATCGTTGCTAAACCTTCTATAATTTCACCATCGGTTGGAATTATATCTCCAGCTTCACAGATGAACATCATATCTTTGATTAGAGCAGAGGATGAAATCGTTTCACCATTTTCTAATTTTGCAGGCGTTTCTTCTCGTGTTTTACGTAAACTGTCGGCTTGAGCTTTTCCTCTTGCTTCGGCAATTGCTTCAGCAAAATTGGCAAATAACAATGTAAAAAGGAGTAAGATGAAAATTGAAAAATTATACCCAAAACTACCTTGAGATGTTTCACCTAAAAGAATCCAAAAACAAACTCCTAACATAATTGCAGTACCAATTTCTACAGCAAACATGACAGGGTTTTTATATAAAGTTGCTGGATTTAGTTTGATGAAAGCTTCTTTGAAGGCTGTTTGTACCAATGTTTTTTCAAATAAATTGGTTTTATTTTCTCGTGTCATTTTCTAAAATTTTGGAGTTGAAAAATAATCTGCAATGGGACCTAAGGTTAAAGCTGGAAAAAATGCTAAGGCTGCAACAATTAAGATGATGGCAAAAACAATACTTCCAAAAGTTGCTGTATCGGTTGCTAAAGTTCCTGAACCTTCTGGGACAAAATGTTTTTTTGCTAATAATCCAGCAATTGCAACAGGACCAATTATAGGTAAGAATCGTCCTAAAATCAATACAAAACCAGTTGCAATATTCCAAAATGGAGTGTTGTCTCCTAAGCCTTCGAAACCAGAACCGTTATTTGCAGCAGATGAAGTAAATTCATATAACATTTCACTAAATCCATGATACGAAGAGTTGTTTAAGGTTGATAGTGTTTCACTTGGTATTCCAGCAGCCAAAGCTGTTCCTACTAAAATCAAGAATGGATGTAAAAGGGTAATCATCATGGCGATTTTCATTTCTTTGGCTTCTATTTTTTTTCCAAAAATTTCAGGTGTTCTACCAACCATCAATCCACTAATAAATACCGCTAAAATTACAAATACAAAGAAGTTTAAAATACCAACTCCCACACCTCCATAAACACTGTTGATCATCATAGCTAACAATTCGTTCATTCCAGATAATGGCATTGTACTATCGTGCATAGAATTGACTGAACCTGTAGAAATAACGGTTGTTGCGATGCTCCAAAATCCTGAAGCGGCAGAACCAATTCGAACTTCTTTACCTTCCATTGCACCTAATGAATTATCAATACCGAGTTTTTCAATCATTGGATTTCCTTGCGATTCCATGTAAACATTCGGAATCGTTAAACATAGAAAGCCTACAGTCATTACACCAAACATCATCCAAGCGAATTTTCTGCGATTTGTATAAACGCCAAAGGCAAATAACATCGCCAACGGAATTAGCATTTGTGCAATCATTTCCGTCATATTACTTATATATGTTGGGTTTTCGAATGGGTGTGCAGAGTTGGTTCCAAAGAATCCGCCTCCATTTGTTCCTAGATGTTTTATGGCTATAAAAGCTGCTGCAGGTCCTCGAGAAACTTCCACTTTATTTCCTTCTAAAGTCATCATTTTATCTTTTCCTTCAAATGTCATTAGAGTTCCTTGAAAAATTAAGATTGAAGATACAATTACACATAATGGCAATAAAATACGCGTAATAGATTTGATGAAATAGGTATAAAAATTACCTAAAGTTTTCGTTGTTTTTTGTCGAAAAGCTTCAAATAATGTAACTGCTGCTGCCATACCAGTTGCTGCACTCACAAATTGTAAAAACATCAGCCATAATTGTGCTAAATAACTTACGCCTGTTTCTCCTGAATAGTGTTGTAAATTACAATTCACCACAAACGAAATAATCGTATTGAAAGCCAAATCAGGGCTCATACTTGGATTTTTATCTGGATTAAAAGGCAACAAACCTTGTGTCATTAATAGAATAAATCCAATGACAAACCAAATCAAATTAATCGTTAACAATGCACTTAAATGTTGTTTCCAATTCATCTGCTCCTCTGAATTGATACCTGATATTTTGAATAACAACTTTTCTATTGGGGAAATTAATCGGTCTAAAAAAGTTGGTTTATTGAGATACACTTTTGCAATGTAATTTCCTAACGGAATGGAAAGAGCGATCGCAACTAAAAATTGTACGATAACGCCAAATATTTCTGAATTCATTTTTACGAATAATTAAGTTTAAAATTTTTCGGGTTTTAATAGCA
Source organism: Empedobacter sp. UBA7620 (assembly GCF_002484185.1). Classification (NCBI taxonomy): domain Bacteria; kingdom Pseudomonadati; phylum Bacteroidota; class Flavobacteriia; order Flavobacteriales; family Weeksellaceae; genus Empedobacter; species Empedobacter sp. UBA7620. The sequence goes on from NZ_DLJI01000031.1 coordinate 21,009, forward strand.
CATATACTAAGTAAACAAACAAAGCAATAGCGATGAGTAATAAGAAAATCATGGTGAATGAATTATATATTATCAAAAAAGTCAATGGATTTGAAGAATACTCCAAAACATAAAATCCCAGCTAATAGTAATACAATTGTTATCATATTCCTGAATGATAAATTTGTTTAACATATTCTGATTTCAAATTCATTGGAAACAAATTCAAAAACTGTTTTCGGTTTTTGAAATCCGCTTCAATCATCAAAGTAACGGGTAGTATAAACAGATTATTGATGTATGTTTTACCCAAATCATTTGTTTTTGAAAACAATTTTCCTACACTATAACATAGCTGTTTTACACGTGCTGGATTATTATCTAAAATGTTTTGCAGTACTTTACTTTTAAGTTCTTTGACTTCATCTAATGAAATCGTTTGTTTCATTTTCATTTTGTAGATTTTTAAATTTCTCTACATAAGCCAATCAAAATGCCAAAGCAATTAGAATTAATTAGACGAAACAAAATCAATACGTTATGTTTTTATGGTTTTTTACTCAAATAAAAAACCCTTCCAAAATGGAAGGGTTTATTTTCATTATGATAAAGTATTTTATATCTGTTTTTCATTTTGAACAAAAATTCGTCAGTTCGAGTTATTTTCGTTTCGATAGAATAAGAAAATAGTATCGAGAACTTAGACGAATATATACCTAAAACCATCTTACTTCTCGATATAAAATTCTTTTCAGAATTTCACTCGAACTGACGGTTTTATTGATAAAATTATCAAAATATATAATGGTCAGTATTCTAAATTAATTCAGTTCATATTCGGCTATTTTTCGATAAAGCGTTGTTAAGCCAATACCTAATAATTCTGCCGTTTTTGTTTTGTTTCCTTTTGTAAATTTTAAAACTTTCTGAATATGTTTTTTTTCCATTAAAGCTAATTCTAATGAATTTTCGTTCTGATCAATTTCGCTTGTTTGAATAAATGAAGGAAAATCATTTGTAGAAAGTTCTTCATTTTCCGACAAAATAATAGCACGTTCGATCGTATTTTTTAATTCACGAATATTTCCCGGCCACGAATATTTTTTTAGAAAAAGTAAAGTTTCCTGATTGATAGATTTTATATTTTTTTGATAATACTGATTGAAGTGTTTTATAAACTGATTCACGATTAGTTCGATATCCGAAACGCGTTCACGTAAGGAAGGTAACTCGATATGGAACACAGAAATTCGATAAAATAAATCTTCGCGAAATGTTCCGTTTGCAATTTCCTTTTCCAAATTTCGGTTAGTGGCTGCAATAATTCGTACATCAACTTTTGTAGGTTTTGTTTCGCCGATTTTAATAAACTCACCCGATTCTAAAACTCGCAATAATTTTGCTTGTAAATCCAAGGCCATTTCGCCAATTTCATCTAAAAAAATAGTTCCTAAATGAGCTTCTTCAAACAAACCTTTTTGATCTTTCATTGCGCCTGTAAATGCACCTGCTTTATGACCAAATAATTCACTTTCTAATAAGTCTTTACTAAAAGCAGAACAGTTAATAGCAACAAAATTTTGGTCTTTTCGCAAACTTGATTGATGTATGGCTGTCGCAAAAACTTCTTTTCCAGTTCCTGTTTCTCCGGTTAAAAGAACGGTAGCATTTGTTGGTGCAACTTTTTGAGCTAATTGTAAAGCTTGTTCAAAAATTGGAGATTTACCCAATAATAAATTACTGTCTAATTTTGTTGATGTTGTTTCTTGAGAAATTTCATTCTCTTTATTATATTTCACACGATCCAAAGCTCTATACAACAAGGGTAAAATACGATTGTTATCATCCCCTTTTGTAATATAATCAAAAGCTCCGTTTTTAATAGCTTGAACGCCATCAGGAATATTTCCATAAGCTGTAAGCAGAATAATTTCTATCAAAGGAAATTTTTCTTTGACTTCTTTTGCAAACTCAACACCATTACCATCAGGTAATTTTACATCACATAAAATAACTTCAGGAGTAAGTGTTTTAATTTTCTTAAGCCCTGATTTTAAATCTTCTGCTTGATGTATTTCAAAACCTTCTAATTCGAGAATTCGAGCTAGGAGTGTTCTGATTTTTGTTTCATCGTCTATGATTAAAATTGAATGCATTTTTATTACTTGTGAACAACGAAGGTATTGTTTTTATGCATATAGCTTTTATAAACTCATTATTTTTTTCTTCTTTCAACTTTTTCAAAAATTTCAAAAACGCATCAAATGTAGGATTGAGTAACTTTTGAATCTATTGGAAGGAAGTTGATTATTTTTTTATAAATCAATCGTCCGCTCTATTTTTATTTGCTCCAAAAATGCTTCGTCGTGTGATACAACGATTAGCGTTCCTTGATATTCGTTTATGGCTTTTGTCAAAATTTCAATGTTCTGAATATCTAAATTATTGGTAGGTTCGTCCAAAATAATAATGTCAGGAGCTTTGCTGTTTATTGTTAAACAACAAAGTAATAAACGCATTCTTTCACCACCACTCAATGTTAAGCAAGGTTTCTCCCAATCATCTTTTGAAAACAAAAATCGGTTTAAACGAATCTTGATTTCGTGTTCTTGTAATGCTGAGGTATTAAATTGTTGTGCTTGCTCGTAAACTTCTAGTTTATTATTAAGTAACGAATAATCTTGGTCAATGTAAATGGATTTATTTTCTGCTCGATAAATTGTTCCTTTTTGCGGTTTTATCTTTCCTAAAATAAGCTTTATCAACGTAGTTTTTCCTGAACCGTTTTTTCCTTTTATTGCAATGCGTTCACGACTTATAATCTCAAAATTTAAGTTATTTTCCCAAATCAGTTTATCGTTATAACCAAAGTTAATGTTAGTTGCAGTAAGTAAAACTTTTCCTTTGTGCAAGTGAGAATGATCAAAACCAAATTTCATTTTATCTAAAGGAGATAGAGAGGAGCGAAGCGTTTGTAAATCCTGAGAAATTCCATTAATTTTTTCTGTATGAACACCTTTTAATTTTGATGTACTATTTTCGGCATTATTTCGCAAAGTGTTCATCATTATTCGAGCAACACCTGATTTTTCTTGTTTACTTTTTCCACGATTATCCAATTTTTGTTGCCGTTCTAAAGTATCTCGTTCTTTCTCTTTGGCTTTTCGCAATGCTTTTTCTTTACTTTGAATATCTTGACTCAAGGCATTGTTTTCAATCTGTTTTTGAGCTTTATAAAAGTCGTAATTTCCACCATAAACTTTAATCCCGTGTTTACTTAACTCATAAACACTATTTAGAAGGTTTAGAAGTTTTCTGTCATGGCTTACGATGATTAACGTGCTTTTTGTATCGAGAACTAGATCGTATAAAAGTTGACGGCTTACATTATCGAGATGATTGCTAGGTTCATCCAATAAAATTAATTCGGGCTGATGAATGGAAATTCCAGCTAAAAAAACCTTTGTTTTTTGTCCACCACTTAGAGTTTCCATTTTTTTGGATAAGTCTAAATTATTGAGTTGCCAATAACTTAATGCTTCATTGCAACGGTCTTCGATTGTCCAATCATCATCGAGTGAATTGAAATTATCTTCACTTGTGTTTCCGTTTAAAATTTCGTGCAATGCACTTAATTTATCTTCAATTTTCAGTACTTGAGCTATTGTTAACTGATCGAATTGTCCGAAAATTTGTGGAACATAATAAGGTTCGGTTTCAATGTTTATTATTCCGTTTGATGATTGACTTTTTTTGGCGATAATTTTCAATAAAGTAGATTTTCCTACTCCGTTATTACCAATTAAAGCAATTTTTTCTTGATTTTGTACTGTTAAATTAATGTCGCTAAACAGTATATCCTTGTTTGGATGTTGATATGAAATATTTTGTAAAGTAAGCATAATTCCTTTCTTTAGAAGTGAAACAATACAGCAACCGTTTTGAGGTTGTTGTTCTGATTTGTCTGAAAGAAATTATTTTTTACATTGTATCTTACTTAAATTTTGATTCTGCGAATATACGAAGTTTATTTAATTAATAAGAAATCAGAGGGAAGCTAAAGATTAGCTACATAGGAACATTAAATACTGATAAAATTTTACTTCTTTATACTCAACGCGCCTGAAGGACATTGGTGAACTTGTTTGATAAGTTCATCACTACTTGCATTTTCTGGTTTTAGCCAAGGTTTTTCTTTCGGATTATATACATTTGGAAGTAGTTTTACGCAAATACCTGCATGTTGACATAATTCAGGCTTCCAGATTATAGTAATTTCTCCGTTGGTATATTCGTGTTGGTTCATTTTGATATTTTTAGATGAATTGAAGTTACTTAAAAATTTTCAATATTCAACGTTAAAATAATTTTAGTTCCAATATTTTGCTTACTCTCAATTCGCATTTTAATATCAGACATTTTAGCTAATTGTGTTGCAATATTTAGTCCTAATCCAGAACCAGAAATATGGAGTGTTGAATCATTTTTAATTCGGAAAAATCGTTCTTGAACAAATTTTAAATCTTCTTGATTCATTCCAATTCCATTGTCTTCAAAAATCAATTCATAGCAATCATTTTCGATGTTAGAAAGAATTGTGATTTGACCTTTTAAGTTCGAATATTTTATGGCATTTGATAAAATGTTATCTATAATAATCTCAAAAAATTCTTGGAAATTATCAATTTCATAAGCTTGAAGTTGTTCCGTATCGACAGAAATTTGTTTTTCTTGTAACAAAACATCAAAACGTTCAATTGATTTTAAAACTTCTGATTTTAGTTCAAATAATGAAGTTTTTAGCTCCAAACTATTATTTTCGACACGAGAAAGCAATAAAAATTGTTCCACCAAACGATCCAAACGATTCACTTGTTTCAATGTGTAATCTATTTTTTCATTATATTGTTCAGGCGTACGTTCGCGTCGAATCAAAATTTCCAATGTTCCTTTTATAATTGCTAAAGGTGTTCGAAGTTCATGTGAAGCGTCAGCCGAAAACTGTTTAGCTTTTAAAATTTGAAACTCTAATCGATCTAACAGTGAATTTATTGTCGCTGAAAGTTGAAATAATTCATCTTTATTTTTAGGTAATTGAATACGTTCTGAAAGATTATTTTCTGTGATAGACTGCGCTGTATGAATCACATTGAAAACAGGTTTAATCGATTTAGCAGCAATAAAACGAGCTAAAAGAAACGTCAATAAAACCGAAATAGGAAAGATAATAAGTAAGGCAGTTTTCAAATAATCTAGCGCTAATTGATTGTGTTTTGTTGAAACGCCGACGACCAAATATCCCACAACTTCGCCGTGATGAATCAATTTTGCTTGAGAAATTAATAACTGAATTGAATTGTATTCAGCGTAAAAAGGCTTATTTTCTGGTTCTTCATTGTTCCAATCCAATTGATTTTGCACCATATTTGGAGAGCTCTCAATTAATTTGAAATTTTTATTATAAATCGAGATAAAAACAGGATTCAGTGCAATGTCTGTATGTTCAACTTCTTCCCATTCACGTGGTTGAACAAAGTTCTCTAATGTTGGTTCGTGTAAAACATAATCAACGTGACTATTGATTTCTTCCTCCAACGTTTCGTACATCGTTTTGTTAATACCTCGGTTTACAGAAAAATAAATTAAATAAAATATAATCAGTAAAATAACCGAAAAAGTAAGACTGTAGAAAAGCGCAATTCTATTTTTTACTGAAAATTTTTTAAGCATCTTTCGAAATGTAACCAACGCCACGAATAGTATGCAAACGCGGATCGTCTTTTTTTAGATTCAATTTTTTACGAATCGCATTAATAAAAACATCAATCACACTTGTATCATATTCAAAATGAATGTCCCAAACGTTTTCAATGATTTCTTTGCGTGTACAAATTCGGTTTTTATTCTTGAAAAGATAAGCTAAAAGTTGAAATTCTTTTAGTGTTAATTCAACTAAATTATTGTCTAAAAAAGTTTGATGCGTTTCTGTATTTAATGAAATATTTCCGAAATTCAAAAGATTATTCGATTCATTTTGACGAAGATAAACGTTGATTCGTGCTACTAATTCATTGAAATCAAATGGTTTTTTGATGTAATCATTTGCACCAGTATTCAAACCTTCAATTGTATCTTGAACTGTATCTTTCGCTGTAATGAAAATAATGGGCGTTTTTTTATTTGGATTTTCAGTAGATCGCGTTGTTTGACAAACTTCTAATCCAGAAATATTTAACATCATCCAATCCAATAAAATAACATCAAATTTCTCGTTATTTATTTTCACTAAGGCATCTTCGCCGCTTAAACAGTGCGTTGGCGATAAATTTTCTTCTTCTAAACCTTGAAGCATAAAATTGGCAATTCCCAATTCATCTTCAACAATTAAAACTTTTGGTTTGTTCATTTTCTAATTTGGAACAATAACATTTAAAGCATTCGGGATAATCGAAACTTCAATAGAATTTTGGTTAAAAATAACAGCTTCACCATCAACTTGTGCAATGGTTTTTGTTTGTTTGGAATTGAATTTTACTGAATTAACTTGCAATACTTTTGCTTGCTTCATTTTTTCAATTCGTTTTCCTAAAACATTCGCCGAAAACTGAATTTGTTGGATAAAATTAAGCTTTTTTACCGCAAGAAAGTCTAATTTTCCATCATTTAATTTTGCATTGGGCGAAAATGAGATGCCGTAACCCGCTTCGTTAGAGTTGGAGCAGAACACAAAATAGAAATCATCATCTAATGTATGTTCGTTGTCTAATTCGATGCTAAATTTTTTCGGTTGAAAGTTGAAAATTGCTTTTGTACTGGCGGTTACATATCCCAAAAAGTTTCTTGTTTTGGTTTGTGCGTAATTGTTAATCACATCTGCATCAATTCCCAATCCCATATTGCTGAAAAAGTATTTTTCGTTGATTTTTCCTGCATCAATTTTATTGATTTTTGCATTCAGAATCATTTCAAAAGCTTTTTCAGTAGATTTAGGAATATGCAAATTAGCAGCTAATCCATTTCCAGAGCCAATCGGAATAATTCCCAAAGCAACATTGCTACCAACCAAAGCTTGAGCGACTTCGTTTATTGTTCCGTCGCCGCCACAAGCTACTATTATATCAGGATTTTTTGTGAGAACTTGATTCGTAATTTCGGTTGCATGACCAATACTTTCAGTCAAAAATGTTTCGAAATCAATATTTTTCTGACTAAAATAACTTTGAATTTCAGTTTCAATCATTCGTCCTTTTCCCTTTCCAGCAATTGGATTGATGATAAAAATGATTTTATTTTTCATTTAATAAATGATTGCTAAATAAATAATCGGCTGTTTGATAATTAGATATGATAGAACGCTCGAAAATAGGATCAACCTTTGTATCAATTAAATTTTTATCAATCCATTTGTATTGATTAATTTTCTTTTGATCGGATAAAATTGAAACATCTTCTCCTTTTTTCATTCCTAATTTAATATACGTACCAACAAAAGAACGCGATTTGTATTGCGGATCGAAAATGTCTTTTCCATAGAATTGAGATGTATACTTCCAATTAAACAACGAAAATAACGTTGGGAAAATATCAATTTGAGAAACTTCTTTTGTGACATTTTCGTTTGCATGCGATTTCAAATTATAGATAAATGCAGGAATGTGATGATTTTTTACATCAATTGCATCTTTACCCGCGCTACTTGCACAGTGATCGGCAATAAATACAAAAACGGTATTACTGAACCAAGGTTTTGTTTTCGCTTTTGTAATTAAATCTCCAATCGCATAATCGGCATATTTCACCGCACCAGGACGACCAGTTCCAGACGGAATATCAATTTTTCCATCTTCGTATGAATAAGGTTTGTGGTTAGAAGTAGACATTACGAAAGCAAAAAATGGTTGTTTTGTTTTGTATTTTTCATCGGCAACTTTGATTACTTTTCTGTAAATATCATCGTCTGCAATTCCCCAAGCATTTTCAAAAGTAACTTCATCATCATTAATATTGAAACGATTGGTGTTGATTTTATCACTCAAAACACTACCACGACCACGATCGTAAATATCAAAACCATTTCCACCATAAAACGCATTCATATTATCAAAATATCCATCGCCACCATAAAAGAACATATTGTGATAACCTTTTGCTTTGAAAACGTTCGAAATAGTATATAAGTTTTGATTATCAACACGTTTCACAATACTGTTTCCAGGAGTAGGAGGAATTGATAATGTAACAGCTTCCATTCCGCGTACTGTACGCGTTCCGTTGGCATACATATTCGAAAAATAGATGCTGTTATTTGCAATATCATTAAGGTTTGGAGTGATTGATTTTCCGTTGAATTGCTCTTGCAAAAATGAAGCGCTCATACTTTCCATCAATACAAAAATCACGTTTGGTTTTTGCTCTGCTTGTGACGGATTACTTGCTAAAATTGTTCTTCGTATTGGATTTTTGAATTGTTGATCGAAAACAGTTTTCGAATCTTGCAATTCAGATTTCATTACTGCAAAAGCATCTTCAATCGGAATAGATTTATAATGTTCGTCGTATTTTAAGTGATTATTTCGGAAAGCTGAAAAGAATGAAAAGATTCCAGCTTTAGAAATTTCATTGTTGTATCGGTTTTCAGAAGTTGAACTACTATCGTTGTTTAAAAGGAATAATGAACCAACCGCAAGTAATAAATTGAACACAAAAACGCCAACTTTTTGACTTGTTTTTGGTTTGTTATGAAATGTATTGTAGAAGAAATAACCTTTTTTTGTTGCGAAAATTGTCAAGCCTGTAATCAACACAATTCCGCCAATTAAAACAGGTAATGGATATGATTCTTGAATGTTTTTGACAACTTCGTATGTATAAATTAAATAATCGACTGCAATAAAATTGAATCGACTTTTGAATTCGTCCCAAAATGTAACTTCGGCAAAAAATGTAAAATAAATGATTACCAAATACAATGTATAAACGAAATACACGAAAATTCGATCAAATAAAGAATTGACGAATTTGTTTGGTAAAATCATAAAATAAAATGATAAGAATAACGTGAAACAGCTTACAACACTAATGTCGTACACTAATCCATAAAAAATAGTGTGTAATAACGAGCCGATATTCCAATCGAAATCGCTTTTTACCCAAATCGCAAAAATTAGGNNAGGCGTAGAATAAATGAAATTAGAATAAATAACGAACTGAAAAATAGTAAAATACTGTAACGTCCTTTTAAATTATTTGTAAACATTTTGTTTTTGAATTATTGTTCAAATGTCTTGATATTTAATAGATTATTAACATGGAAAAGTGAATCTTAAGCGAATCTTAAGTTTGCGATTCTTGAATGAAAGATAGAAGCTGAAAACGTTAATAATTCGTGAAAAAATGGTTTTGATTAGAAATAGTTGTAAATTTGTAATTGGTTTATAAAGTAGGTATAATGGAAGAGATATTAATCAATGAAAAAGAAGAAAAGTTTTTAACATATTGGGAGAAAAGATTCTCTACAATTTTTAAAGACAATACAAGTTGGACAACTTTGTTTATGACAGTTAACAAAGCTACTTTTCCAGATTCATTAAATATAGAAACGTTTTGCAAAAAGTTTATGCAAGATTTCAATATGAAATTATCATATAAATATGATGAATCAGACAACGAATACGATTTGACAATTACAAGATAATTACGGAAAACGAAAAATCCTTATCAATTTTGATAAGGATTTTTTTTGTTGTAAAAAGGGACATTTGATTGATAATCATGCTTAAATTTTAAGAAAAATATTTAACCAAAAAATTAAATAAAATATTGTTGATTTAGATTTGATTTTACTAATTAAAATGTTTAATTTTGCAGTTCACTTTTAAAGGTGATTTAGTTTTTAAAGTTTACAACATTTGTATAGCTCATAATAAGGTTGAGCGTCTCTACGGCAGACCATAAAAAATTGCCACTACAAATGAATTTTTTTTCTACAAAATGAGTCTTGAACCACTCTTGTTAGAAAATAGTTTGTTTGTTGATGTAGATGATACAAATGGTTTAAACACATTAAACCAAATAGTACAGCAAACAATACAATGAACCACAGACTTTTCATTCAGAAGAAATCGAATTTTGACGTTATCAGTCAGAAGACTACAATAGAACTCAAAAACCTTGTACCTACAATTGTGTGCAAGGTTTTTGTTATTTATGATCTATTTAATATAGAAGAAAGCCAATTACAAGAGGTTCAAAATAAGGTGTTTGTCGATCCTGTGACAGACGTTGTTTTCAAATACGTAGAAGACGCAGTTAACGAAAGTATTCCTTATTCTAAAAACTATTTTGCAACCGAATTTTTACCTGGTCAATATAATCAACGCGATGATTCTTCGGAACAATGTTTAGTGTTGATGAATGTTGAAAATGTAACCGTAAAATCTGGTTTATTATATGTTTTCAATGATGATTTGTCTGCAGAAGATTTAAAGAAAATAAAAGATTACTTAATCAATCCAATTGAGTCGCGCGAGAAAGATCTTTCTAAAATGGAAATTCCAGCTAATCCAGAAGCGACAGAAGTTCCAATTATTGAAGGTTTTATTTCTGCTGACGAAAATAAACTACAAGACATTTACAACCAATTTGGGTTATCGTTAGAGATGGATGATTTAGTTTTTATTCAAGACTATTTCAAATCGATTAATCGTAATCCAACCGAAACTGAGTTAAAAGTTTTAGATACATATTGGTCTGATCACTGTCGTCATACAACTTTTGAGACGGAGATTACAGATGTTCAATTTAATTCTAAATTTAACGAAACACTTCAAAAAACATTCAATTATTACCAACAAGTTCGTCAAGAATTAGGAATTACAAAACCAATTCGTTTGATGGATTTAGCAACTGTGATGGGAAAATATCTTTCTCGTACAGGAATTGTGAAAAATATTGATGTTTCAGAAGAAATCAATGCATGTTCTATTGTCGTTCCAATCGATGTAGATGGAGTTGAGGAAGAATGGTTATTACAATTCAAAAACGAAACACATAATCACCCAACAGAAGTTGAGCCATTTGGTGGAGCTTCGACATGTGTTGGTGGAGCAATTCGCGACCCTTTGAGTGGACGTTCTTACGTTTTCCAAGCGATGCGTATTACAGGAGCTGCAAATCCTTTAGAAAAGATTGAAGATACGTTACCAGGTAAATTACCACAACGTAAAATCTCGAAAGAAGCAGCAAACGGATATAGTTCATATGGAAATCAAATTGGTTTAGCGACAACTTTTGTGAAAGAAATTTACGACGAAGGGTACAAAGCAAAACGCATGGAAGTTGGTTTTGTGGCTGGAGCTGTAAAAAAAGAATATGTCCGTCGTGAAGAACCAGTTGCAGGTGACCGAATTATTTTATTAGGTGGAGCAACAGGTCGTGATGGAGTAGGTGGAGCATCAGGGTCATCTAAAACACACGATGGTTTAAAATTAGACGATTTATCAGCAGAAGTTCAAAAAGGAAATGCAATTGTTGAACGTAAAATTCAACGTTTATTCCGTAATCCAGACGTTTTAGCATTAATCAAAAAATGTAACGACTTTGGTGCGGGAGGTGTTTCTGTTGCAATTGGTGAAATTGCACGCGGAATTAATGTTAATTTAGATTTAGTCCCACTGAAATATGCTGGATTAAACGGAACAGAATTAGCGATTTCTGAATCTCAGGAACGTATGGCTGTTGCGGTTGAGGCAAAAGATGTGGAAACATTTATCGCATTAGCAAAAGAAGAAAATCTTGATGCGACTTGTGTTGCTGAGGTAACGGGAGATGATACAATGACTTTGGTTTGGAAAGGAACAAAGATTGTTGAATTAGACCGTAAATTTTTAGATACAAACGGTGTTCGTAAACAAGCTAAAATCGAAGTTACGGACGAAGAATATACAAACCCTTTTGAGAATAAAGCTTTCAATAAAGAAGCGTTTATTGAAATGATGCAAGAGTTAAATCATGCGTCGCAAAAAGGTATGGTAGAAATGTTTGATAACAACGTTGGTCGTTCTACTATTTTGAATGCTTTTGGTGGACAAACAATGGATACGCCAGAAGATGTTTCAGTACAAAAATTCCCAACAGACGGATTTACAAATGCGGTTTCTATCGCATCATTTGGTTACAATCCTACAATTTCGCGTTGGTCAAATTATCACGGAGCTTATTTTGCGGTAATTGATTCGATGACAAAAATTGTTGCTGCTGGTGGAAATTACGCTGATATTCGTTTAACTTTTCAAGAATATTTTGAAAAATTACGTGATGAAGCAACGCGTTGGGGAAAACCATTTGCAGCTTTATTAGGAACGATTGAAGCTCAAAAACAATTCGGAATTCCTGCAATTGGAGGAAAAGATTCGATGTCGGGTTCTTACCAAGATATTGATGTTCCGCCAACGTTAATTTCTTTTGCAGTTGCGCCTTCTAAGGCTGAAAAAATTGTACAAGGAACTTTAGTTGAAAAGAATTCTAAACTTTCAGTTTTTATTCCAACATTGACTGAAGACTATTTAATCGACGAAACAAATACAAAAGCTGTTTTTGATTTTATCGGAACAATTAATGATGATGTAAAATCAATGATGACGGTTAAATTTGGTGGAATTGCAGAAACTGTAGCGAATATGGCTTTTGGTAATGAAATCGGATTTGAAATCAAGACTGATTTAGATTTAGGAAAATATTATCCAGCTTCGATTGTGATTGAACATTCAGAAGAATTAAATATTCCTGCTGAAATTGCTCAAAATTACCACGTTGTAGGTCAGACAAATGATTCAACTTCATTCAACTTTAATGGAGAAGAAATCAATTTAATTGAATTGAAACAACAATGGAAAGAAACATTCAATTCATTGTTTCCATATAAATCAACTTCTGAAACAGTTGTTGAAGAAAAAGATTTGAAAGCTGAACAAATTTGTTTTGCCTTCGCAGATCATAAAGTAGAAAGCCCGAAAGTATTTATTCCAATTTTCCCAGGAACAAACTCAGAATATGATTCAGCAAAAGCATTCCGTAGAGAAGGAGCAATCGTTTCGACTTTACCTTTCCGTAATTTAACACAACAAGATGTTGAAGAATCAGTAGATGCTTTTGTAAATGAAATCAATCAAGCCAATATTTTCTTTGTACCAGGTGGTTTCTCAGCTGCTGATGAGCCAGATGGATCAGGTAAATTTATTGCAACGGTTTTACGTAATGAGAAAATCAAAAATGCAATTCACAATTTATTGGAGCGTGATGGACTGGTTTTAGGAATCTGTAATGGTTTCCAAGCCTTGATTAAATCAGGATTATTGCCTTATGGACGTATTCAAGATTTAGAAGAAGATACACCAACATTAACGTTCAACGAAATTGGTCGTCACATTACACAATTAGCGAAAGTGAGAGTGAATAAATCGCATTCACCTTGGTTGAAAGGAATGGAAGGACAAGAATTCTGGATTCCATTTTCTCATGGAGAAGGTCGTTTCGTAGCAAATGAGGTTGAATTAGAAAAGTTAATTGATAAAGGACAAATCGCTACTCAGTTTGTTGATTTGGATGGAAAATTAGCAGGTAAAATGCCTTATAATCCAAATGGATCTACGTTTGCGGTAGAAGGAATTGTATCGCCTTGTGGAAAAGTTTATGGACGAATGGGACATCCAGAGCGTTACGAAGAAGGATTATTCAAGAACATTCCAGGAAATGGATATATGAATATCTTCAAAAATGCGGTAGAGTATTTTAGAGGGTAGATTATAGATATGAGATATTAGAAGTTAGATATGAGAAAATTTAACTTCTAAAAATTAAATAAAAAATGTCATTTAGAGTTTGTTGAGGAATCTAAAAAGATTTTTCATTACGCCAAGGCTTCATTCAGAATGACAATTGAAGAATAAAGTTTGAGTCATCCTGAACTCGTTTCAGGAACTCATTCTAAAAGAGTGAGAAGCTGAACTAAATTCAGCTTGACATTGAATAAAAGTAAGGAATTTTGAAGTTAGAGATTAGTTAGAAAAAAATCTAAATACTAATATCTAACATCTAAATACTAAAAAGAAACAAACAACAAACTAATACCAATTTCGATCCTGAACCAATCGAAATTAATCTCGAAAGTTAACCTTGAACAAGTTAATTTTCAAAACAAACAACAAACACGAAGTGGACTTTTTCATTTCAAACAAAACAAAAAAACAAACTTTAGAAGTTCGTTTTTAGAATTTCGAAATTAGAAAATAATAAAACTAATTTCGTATTTCGAATCTCGATTTTCTAATGAAAAAACAAACAACAACGATGAGCTTAACAAAAAAAGACTTCATTTACGAAGGGAAAGCAAAACAAGTTTACTCAACAGAGGAAGCAGACAAAGTAATTGTGTATTACAAAGATGACGCGACTGCATTTAATGCACAAAAGCGTGGAACTGTTGAGGACAAAGGAGAAATGAACAACAAAATTTCGACTTTAATTTTCAACTATTTGATTGAAAAAGGAGTTAAAACTCACTTCATCGAGCAGTTGAATGATCGTGAGCAATTGGTGAAAAAAGTATCAATTATTCCAATTGAAATGGTTGTGCGCAACTATGTTGCTGGGTCTATGGCTCAACGTTTAGGCTTAGAAGAAGGAGCGAAATCTCCAGTTACAATTTTCGATATCTGTTACAAAAAAGATGAATTAGGAGATCCATTAATCAACGATCATCATGCAGTTTTATTAGGTGCTGCAACATATGATGAGTTGGATGAAATGTATACACAAACTGAAGTAATTAACGAAGCATTGAAAGAATTGTTCTTAAAAGCTGGATTAATTTTAGCTGATTTTAAAATTGAGTTTGGTAAAGATGTTGATGGTAATATCATTTTAGCTGACGAAATTTCTCCTGATACATGTCGTTTATGGGATGTTGAAACAGGTAAAAAATTAGATAAAGACCGTTTCCGTCGTGATTTAGGTGATGTTTCAGAAGCTTATCACGAAGTATATAATCGTTTGACAGAAGTTTTAAAATAAACATTTTTTTCATTCTATAATGATTGATAAAAAATTACATAAAAGCCAATTAAAAGCTGAATATTTAACGAATTTCTACGAAAGAAATTTATTAAAAAAATATGCAGCCGATACTGTGGATAGTGTAAACGAAGAATGTGGTGTTTTTGGGGTTTATTCGCCAAAAAACATCAACACTTATTCTATTGCGCAGTTTGGTTTATTTGCGCTTCAACACCGTGGACAGGAAGCGTGTGGTGTTTCTTTCTTGAAAGATGGAAACATCAAAACGGTGAAAAAAACAGGTTTGGTATTAGACGTTTTCAAAACAATGGAAGCCGAAATTGAAGAATACCAAGGAAATGCTGCGATTGGACATACACGCTACACAACTGCTGGAGGTGGAAGTCGTCGTAACATTCAGCCACTTTACACGTACAATATTTACGGAAAACCTCATTTCTCTATTGCTCACAACGGAAATTTAATTGAAGTTGAAGCATTGAGAGCTGAATTAGAAGCAGAAGGTTTACCATTTTTAGCAACTTCGGATACGGAGGTTTTATTACGTTCTATTCAAAAATATTCGCATTTAGATATTGTAGAAGCTATTCAGAAAGGAACAGAAAAAGTAAAAGGAGCTTATTCGGTTTTGTTATTAGCGAATAATCAAATGGCTGCTTTTCGCGATCCAAACGGAATTCGTCCTTTATGTTTAGGTAAATTGGATGATGCGTATGTTTTCTGTTCAGAAACATGTGCATTAGATGCTGTCGGAGCAGAGTTTATTCGTGATGTAGAGCCAGGAGAATTGATTGTTGTAAATGAGCAAGGTTTGAAATCTTATTCATTAAATCAACCAACGCAACGTAATATTTGCGCTTTTGAGTACATTTATTTTGCACGTCCTGACTCGAATATCGAAGGAAATGAAATCTACGATTTACGTGTAGAATCTGGTCGAAAATTATACGAACAATCTCCTGTTGATGCCGATATTGTGATTGGTGTTCCAGATTCTGGAATTCCGTCTGCAATTGGTTATTCAGAAGCTTCGGGTATTCCTTACGAACCAATTTTGATTAAGAATCGTTATATGTCGCGTTCGTTTATCGTGCCATCGCAAGAAATGCGTGAGCGTGTGGTAAACTTAAAATTGAATCCTATCAAAAATAAAATCAAAGGAAAACGTTTGGTTGTTTTAGATGATTCGATTGTACGTGGAACAACTTCGAAATTATTAATCAAAATCTTAAAAGAAGCAGGAGCAAAAGAAATTCATTTTCGTTCTGCTTCGCCTCCAATTATTGCACCTTGTTATTTAGGAATTGATATGCCTTCTAAAGCAGATTTAATTTCAGGAAATAAGTCAATTAAAGAGGTTGAAGATTATTTGAATGTCGATTCGTTAGATTTCTTAACGGTTGATAATCTGATTGATTTATTAGGAAGTAAAGAACATTGTTTTGGATGTTTTACAGAAAAATATCCTGTAAATTATTCTAATGAAGAGTGTAAAGAGGTAAAACCTTTGCATATAGATTAATAAGTTATACGAATTTCGAATCTCGTATTTCGAAAAACTAAATCATAATTAAAAATGAGCAATACATATAAACAAGCCGGAGTAGATAAGGAAGAAGGTTATCAAACGGTATCGAAAATTAAAGATGCAGTTGCAGCAACACACAATGCAAACGTGTTGAATGGAATTGGAAGTTTTGGTGCATTTTACCAATTAGGAGGTTACAAAAATCCTGTTTTGGTATCAGGAACCGATGGTGTAGGAACTAAACTACGTGTGGCTTTAGATTCTAAAGTTTACGATACAGTTGGGATTGATTGTTTCGCAATGTGTGCAAATGATATTTTGTGTCATGGTGCAAAACCATTATTTTTCTTAGATTATTTAGCTTGTGGAAAATTAGATTCTGATATCGCAGCAGAAATTGTAGGTGGAATTGCACAAGCGTGTAAAGAAACTGGAACAGCATTAATTGGTGGAGAAACAGCAGAAATGCCAGGAATGTACCAAGTTGGTGATTATGATGTTGCAGGATTTTGTGTTGGAGTGGTAGAGCGCGACGAAATTATCGATGGTTCTAAAATAAAAGCTGGACAAGTAATTATTGCGTTACCATCAAGTGGTTTCCATTCGAATGGATTCTCTTTGGTTCGTAAAGTTTTCCCAGATTTTAACGAAGAATTTGAAGGTAAACCTTTGTTCGAAACATTATTAGTTCCAACAAAATTATATCAAAATGATATTTTCAAAATCAAAGATGCTGGAATCGAAATGTCTGGAATTGCTCATATTACAGGAGGTGGATTAATCGAGAATGTTCCTCGTATTATAAATGACGGTTTGACGGCTGTAATAGAAAAAACAAAAATAAATGTACCAACAGTGATGCAAGAATTAGCAAAACGCGGAGGAATTGCAGAAAACGAGATGTTTGGAACATTTAATATGGGTGTCGGAATGGTTGTCATCGTTGACCAAACTGACGCTGAAAAAGTATTGAATATTATTGATGGAAGTGCGTTGATTGGAGAAATTCAAGAAGGTGCTGACAAAATTATATTGAAATAGTAGATTAAATAGTTTAAAAAAGCCGGATAAGATCTCTTATCCGGTTTTTTTGTTTTAGGTAGAATATTAAAACTCGATATCATCAGCGATTGTTCCGCCCATTTCGTTTTGAAATTGTTTTAAATATTCTTCTTTCTTTTCCATTTGATAAGTAATCATCGAAGAATAATTACCAGAACGAGTCCAAATAACAGCTTGAGCTTGAAAATCTACAATTCCGATTCCGTATTTATCTAGAATATATTGCGCACCATCTTTTCCAACTTCTATTGCAGCATCTCTTTCGGCAGCTAAATCATAAAAGAAATGTTCGTCCGTTTTCAAACGTTCTAAGTTTGGATTTGAAGCTGTATCAGCAGAAAGATTTCCGTTATTTCCTAATGTTGGATGTTCATCAATTTTTGTGAAATATTGGCTATATAAGGTCATTACAGTCATTTCTGTATCTTGTTCCATACGTTGATTCCAAATCAAACTTGCTTCGTCCCATTGCGGTTTATCAACTCCCAAAGCTTTCAAAACATCAGTTTCAGGAACATTAGAACCAATTTTCACAACTCCTGCAGCATAATCGTACAAAGAAATTCCATGAATCGGCTCTAACAAAGGATTATCTTTTGAATCTTCAAGCACTTTTGCGTCATGTTGTTGATACATTTGTTCAATTCCAATATCCGAATTTTTATCATCATATTTTTGCACAAACTTTTCTAACTGATCATTAATACGATCATACAAAGCCATTTTATTGTTTTCAGCTCTGTCATATAACTCTTGTTGATTTGGGGCATCCGTTAAAAAGGCTTCTGCATATTTCTCAAAATCATTTTCGATGTTTTTTATTTTATCATCAAAATATGCAATAGCATGTTGTTGCAAAGAATCATCGCCTTCGTAAGGTCCCATTTTACGCACTTGCTCTTTATATTTTTCAAGATCGATTTTCCAAATCGAAATCGAATTTTCAACTTTTTGACGATTATTAGAATTTAAAGCATTGTAAAAATTCTCGTAATTGTCTACATAATGTTCATCAATTTCTGGAATGATGTTACTATAATCGATGTAATCTTCAAAATAAATAGGTTCTGGTTGATAAGTACTTTCTGCAGATTCATTCTCTGAATTTGACGATTGCGTTGTGTTATTTTCTTGTAAATTTTCAATTGCTTCTTCTGCTTTATTGAAAATGCTTTTTAATTTTCCGAACATAGTTTTGAGTTGTTTAATTATAATTATTTTGTTGTTTTAATGATTGATAATGGTTTTCTAAATCAGTCAGAATTGTAGTTTTTTCTACAGCTTCTTTCATGAAATTCATACTGAGTAATTCTTTGTTTAAAAGTGTTTCAAAAGCAAGTTGATCTATTTTTTCTAAATCATTTATAGTCGAATTTTGATTGATAAATTTTGTTCCAAATTGATCGATAATACTTTGATAAAAAGCCGCTTCTGTTTCCGTTTCATGCTGAAAAGTTTGTACAAAATCATTAATTTCTCTTTTATAAACTTCTTTGTAAGAATCGGTTAATTCTGGAATTAGATTCTTTTTGATAAAGAATTGTTGTCTTGCATGTTTTTCATTGTTCAAAAATTTTTCAAAAACTGAATTTCCAGGAATTGGATAATCTAAAATCCCTGTTTTTTCTGTCGCAATTTCTCTTGCCAAATCAGGTAAAAGTGACATTCTCGTTGACGGAATAAATGTGTTTTGCGTTTGACAAAATTCGCATGTAACATAAGCAGAAACAAAATAGACTTTCTCGATTTTTAGGTTCGCTCCACATTGCGCACAACAAAAATTGTTCTTCGTTGTTTCGTATTCTACTAATAATTTTTTGAGTTTATCTTCAGAACTTTCAGCTTTTACTTGACTAAAAATATTTCCCAAAATCGAATCAATTTTATCATCAAAATCATCTAACAAAAGCGAAGTTTCATAAATCTTAGCATCATGAGAATACATATAATCATCTGCTCTTACATCTTTATCTGAGTAATAATATGAAAAAGATTTTTTCTCAATTTGCTCTTTGAAAACTTCTTTAGCTTTAACTTTTAATGTTTCATATTGCCCTGTAATTCCAGCTTTGAAATGAATAAATCTTAATTCATCCAAATCATTTATTTGTTGTCCAGCTTCTATCGTTTCAGTTTCTAATTCCAAAGCACGCTGTTCTAATTTCAATAAAAAGCTTTTGAAACGATCAATTAAGTTGTCTAATTCTACAAAATTATTTTCCATTATTCTTTCGAATTATCTGAGGTTTTAATATGTATTCCATCGTCCAATTTTCCACTAATAAATTCGTAATTGCAATAGGCGCATTTGGTAACACCATCTTGTTTTGCACGACCAGCACCGCAATTTGGGCAATCTACAGTTTCTAGCTTTGATTGATTTTTCATGAAATCTCCTCCAAGATTCGTTTGATTCTCTGCTTGAAGTTTCAATTTTTCAATCAATGATAATTTTGGCTTTTCGTCATTCATATCATTTTAATTTGCGATATTTTCTTCTTGTTTTCTTCCCATAAAATAGAGAATAGCACCAACGATAACGAACGCAATTTTAATTCCCCACGCAACGCCTTCGCCCCAATTGTAGATCCAAGCCAAAAGACGAGGAACAGCATTAAAAAAGTTCAAAACGATTGCTAATAATCCAAAAATAGCCATGTAAGTTCCAATAGTTTTCATAAAATTTAGTTTTTAGTGGTTATAATTTATCTAATAATTCAGCTTTTTTTGACTGATATTCAGTATCTTCAATCAAGCCTAAATCATAGATTTCTTTTAATTTTTTTAGTTTATCTATAACAGATTCTTCTTGATTTTGAGTAGGTTGTTGAGGTGTGTTCTGTTGAATGTTTTGTTGCGTAATTCCTTGCATCATCAATCCAAGCGCAGCTGTATCTTGCACACTTTGTTGCATCGGATTTCCATCTTTTCCAATCGCTAAAGAAGTATTGAATTGTTGAAACTTGTTCATATCATCAATCATATTCATACTACTTATTTTATCAATATTGTCGTTTACTTCTTTTGGTAAAGTCGCCGAACTAATGGTAAATTGAGTAACATCGATTCCGAATTGCTCGAAATGTGGAGCGATTAACGGTTGTATTTTTTGATTAAGCGCAGTCAAATTTCCCGCAATATCAAGCGCAGAAATATTTGCTTGAGCCAAAACTTCGGCAAAAATAGGTGCGATAAAATCACGTAATTGATGCTCTAATTCGAAAACAGTCAGGATAGGAAAAGTTCCTGCATATTTTGAAAAGAATTTTCTGACATCAGAAATTTTAATATTATAACTTCCAAAAGCTTTGATACGAATTGGACCAAATTGTGGATCACGAAGTAAAACAGGAGCAGGAGTTCCCCATTTTAAATTGACAAAATCTTTCGTCGAAAAATAATAGACGTCTGCTTTAAAAGGTGATTGAAAACCATATTTCCAACCTTTTAATTTTGATAAAATAGGAATATTTTCGGTTGCTAAAGAAAATGTTCCCGCTGAAAAATCATCTGCAAAAACCCCTTGATTAAGAAATAATGTGGCTTGGCTTTCTCTTACGATTAATTTCGCGCCATTTTTTATCTCCTTGTCTTGATCAGGAAATTTTAGCATCAACAGATTTGGATCTTGTTCTATCCACTCGATAATTTCGATAAAAGGTCCGCTTGATGATAAATTCATGGTAGTAGTTTTTTTGAGTTGTTGTATTACAAAGTTGTAAAATCGTCACTCAAAAAAACTCACTAATTTTAGCTAAATTGTTATCTAAACATCATTATTAAAATTAGTAATACAATGATTACGGCAATTACCGTAAATACAATTTTAATGGTGCTGTAAGGTCTGTCTCCAGCTATTTGACCCGTCATTCCGTTGATATAGAAGATGTAGTTTTTGTTATTGTACAAAAAAGAACTAACATAAATTGGCAATAATATGTGTTTGAATTTTATTTTATCAAATTTTGTGAACATGTCATTTATGCGTTGTTCATCTCCGCCGATATCACGTTTCACACTTTCTCGTTCGTATTGAATAAAGATATTTTTTGCCCTCGCGTAACTATCTTTCAAATCAACTTGATATTTTTCGGTAATATAACCTTCGAGATAATTCTGGTCAATTTTTACAACAGCTTTCGGATTCCAACCTCTTTGTACATTGCTTAAAATGGTAGGATTAAGACTTTTGGTTCCGCAAACCAAAACGTCATCATAAAAATTGTTTACACTGCCCGCTTTATAAGACCAATCGACACGTCTTATTTGCCTTCTATTTTTTCCAGGACCAACTGTTTCGTAATATGCATCACCGCGTTCGCCTTTGTAATCTGTAAAAGTTTCTGTGTCAAATGTCCAAAACGGAACATAAATTCCATTGATATTATCTGCTGATAAAATTGCTTTTTTTAGATTGTCTGGAGCAAACCAAAAACCATTTACCCAATTTTTCAGAATATCATTTATTTTGATTTTATCAACCTGAAAAGGCAAAACATAACTTGGTTTTATATATCGTTCTTCGTGTATATTTTCTTCAACTAAAGGCGAACCACAATACGGACACATCATCGAACGCAGATTTTCGTCTACGGTTGGTGTCGCTTTACAATTGTTGCAGGTTATAACTTTTGTTTTATTAAATTCTTCTTTTTCGTAGGTTTTGATAAAACTTTCAAAATCAATTTCATTTAATATAAAATTCTCTTGTTTAATCTCTTGCGTGCTATTGCAATAGGTACAAACCAGCAAATTTGTTCCAGCCTTGTAAACCATTGGTGCGCCGCAGGATTTGCAAGAAGTGGAAGCTGTATTATTTGCTTTATAAATTTCTTCGGTAGCCAAGTTTTCTTTTTTTAGTTGAGAATTATGCTTGAGGTAATGGAGGAGGAGTTTGACCAAATAATGAAGTTAATTCGCTCTGATTTGCGGCACTTTCCCAATTTGCCATACCAGTTTTCCAAACCAATGTGTCTTTTGTAAGTTGTCCATTTGCAATCATTTGTTTCAAAGTTGTCAAATCGAATGGACCAGTTTGTTGACCATTATTTGCAACAAAAAACGAAACTGAAGTTGACGAAATAGGAGGAGGCGTTTGATTTTGATTTGATTGATTATTATTTTGAGCGAAACCTTGCGTAAATTGATTTGCCATCGCAAAACCAGCACCCATTCCAACGCCAGCACCAGCTAATCCAGATGGATTATTTGCTGCTGCTTCCATTGCTTTTGCAGCTTTTAGTTGAGCAAATTTGTTCAAATCTATTTTATCCAAACGACTCAATTCGAAGATTTCTTTCTTGATTTCTTCTGGCATCGAAATATTTTCGATCAAAAATTTAGTCACATCAATTCCATAAGCTCCAAAATCATCCTTCATATAATTGAAAATTGCTTCGGATAATTCATTCAAATTTGCAGCATAATTTTCAATTGGTAAATTTGCTTCGCCGATTGAATCTGTAAATCGAGTAACAATCACGCTTCGCAATTGTTCATTGATTTGCTCTGTTGTAAAAGAACCAATTGTTCCAACAATTTCTTTGATAAATTTTCCTGCATCCGAAACTTTAAATGTATATGTTCCAAAAGCTCGAACTTCTATCATACCGAAACGTTCGTCGTTTAGAATAATAGGATTTTTAGTTCCCCAACGTTGATCCAGAAAAGTTTTTGTACTAACAAAATAAACTTCTGCTTTAAATGGACTATCAAAACCATATTTCCAACCTTGTAAAGTCGATAAAATAGGAAGATTTTGAGTGTTTAGCGTATAAGTTCCTGGCGAAAAAATATCTGCCAATTGTCCTTCATTAATAAAAATAGCCAATTGCCCTTCACGAACAACCAATTTTGCATTATTTTTTATTTCGTTTTGATAACGTTCAAATCGATGAACAATCGTATTTTGATTATTATCTAAAAATTCGATAATATCGATAAATTCACCTTTTATTTTTTTGAAGAAATCCATCATTTGAATTGATTTAGTTTGACTTAGTTATAAATCTAAAGTATAAAAATTTAATTAATATTTACATCATTTTTTTTAAGACTTAAATATTTATCATTTCCTTACTTCATTCAATCTTTGTATCTTTGCAGTTCATTCAAAAAACTCCAAATTCACTCATAAGTTATGCAACAATCTAAGGCTTTGGCAATTCTAAAATCTGGTCGAAATGTATTTTTAACAGGTTCTGCGGGTGCCGGAAAAACTTATGTGTTAAATCAATACATTCAGTATCTTAAACAACATGGCGTTCCTGTTGCTATAACAGCTTCTACGGGAATTGCAGCAACGCACATGAATGGTCAAACGATACATTCATGGGCTGGAATTGGAATAAAAGATTATGTTTCGGATCGATATTTAGCTTCGCTTCGCGACAAGAAATATTTTCGTGATAAAATGGACAAAGTAAAAGTCTTGATTATTGATGAAATCTCGATGTTGCACCGAAATCAGTTGGATGCGGTTGATTATGTATTGAAATTTTTCAAACAAAATGATGAACCTTTTGGAGGTGTCCAAGTTATTTTTTCGGGAGATTTTTTCCAGTTGCCACCGATTGGTGAAGAGTGGGAAGAATCGAAAGATAAATTCTGTTTTATGTCAGATGCTTGGGTGCAATCGAAAGTACATATTTGCTATTTGACAGAACAATATCGTCAGACAAATAATGCGTTAAATGATATCTTAAATGAAATTCGCTCTGGAAATATTTCGCAAAAAACGGTTGATTTATTAGAATCTCGAATCGAATATTTTCCAGATGAAATAGATTCACAAACGCGTTTGTATACACATAATATGGATGTAGATCGAATCAACAAAGGTCAATTGATTAATATTGATTCTTCTTCCAAAATATTTGAAGCAAAAGTTGCGGGAAATCCAGCTTTGGTTGAGGTTCTTAAAAAATCTGTTTTAGCAGAAGAAATTTTAGAATTGAAGATTGGAGCAAAAGTGATGTTTGTTCGTAACAATTTCGAAGTTGGTTTTGTAAACGGAACGCTTGGAAATGTATCAGGTTATACCGAAAAAGATGAGCCAATTATCAAAACGTTAGATGGAGAATTTTATGTTGTAAAACCAGAAACTTGGGCGATAGAGGACGAAAGCGGAAAAGCGTTGGCTTCATTCACACAAGTTCCGTTGCGTTTAGCTTGGGCGATTACGATTCATAAATCACAAGGAATGACGTTAGATTCTGCGTTTATAGATTTGTCGAAAGCGTTTGAAAAAGGTCAAGGGTATGTTGCACTTTCACGTTTACGAGATCTCAATTCGTTGATGTTACATGGTCTTAATCAAACGGCTTTAGAAATTGATTCGCTTGCGATGAAGGCTGATAGACGTTTTCAGGTTTTATCGAATGAAATGGATGAGTTTTTAGACGAAAAAGAATTGCAAAATTCTTGGGCTGCTTTTATTCGATATTCTGGAGGAACGTTGGATAAAAAGCAAATCGCGAAGAACATCGAAAAGAATAAAACCAAAGAAAAAGGACAAAAGAAATCTACTTACGAAATCACACTAGAATATGTGAAAGAAGGGTTGACGTTGGAACAAATTTCAGAGAAAAGAGGGTTAACTACTTCAGCAATTGTCGATCATATTGGTAAAATCAAAGAAAGTGAACCTGATTTGGATTACTCAAAATTTAAACCTTCTGATAAAATTATTGATAAAGTTCGATTGGCTTATAGTGAAATCGAATTTGAAGAGAATAAAGTTTTAAAACCAATTTACGATTATTTTAATGGTGAAATTGGTTATGAAGACATCAAAAAAGCATTACTTTTTATTGATTAAATAAAAATTGTCAGTTCAAAAATCTAAATAACTGACAAAATTGGTCAAATTATTCGAAAGGAATAATTGTTGTTAAAAGATAAGTATTAAAAATGAACGCTTTTTTAAGCATCCATAACTTACAATTTATGTCAATAGAAAACAACAATGTAGTTTCAGTAAACTACTCATTACATACCATCGAAGCGAATGGTGAAAAAGTATTTGTAGAACAATCAAATGCAGAAGAACCATTAACTTTTTTATTCGGAGCTGGAATGATGATTCCAAAATTTGAAGAAGAATTAAAAGAATTAGCAGTTGGTGATAAAAAATCATTCGTAATTACTCCAGCAGAAGGATACGGTGAAAGAGTAGAAGAAGCTGTTGCTCAATTACCTTTAGATATGTTCAAAGAATCTGGATTACCACCAGTTGGAGCAATTTTACCTTTAACTGATGATGCAGGAAATCAATTCCGTGCTTCAGTTGTAGAGGTAACAGAAGATGCTGTAATTGCAGATTTGAATCCTCCAATGGCAGGAAAAACATTAGAATTTGAAGTTGAAGTTTTAAATGTTCGTCCAGCAACTGAGGAAGAATTATCTCACGGACACGCACATGGAATTGATGGAACTCAAGGTCACTAAAAAATATTTTCAAAAGGCTATTTCGATAAGAGATAGCCTTTTTTATTTTTAATTGTGAATAAATCATTAATAAATAGATTAAATCCAAGTTATATTTTTCGGCTTGCTTCAACTAAAATCTTATCTTTGTAAAACAAACAAGATTACTTACAAACAAACATGAAAATAGCTGTATTTGTTTCCGGTGGCGGAACAAATCTTCAAAATATTATTGATGCAGTTGAAGACGGAACGTTACCAAATGTCGAAATTTCGATGGTAATGGCAGACCGCGACTGTTATGCAATAGAACGATCGTTGGATAAAGATATCCGAACGTATGTCTTAGATCGAAAAACTTTTTCGGAAGATGCCGAACATAATTTAGAAGGAGAAGAAATCGACTTAATTGTTTTGGCAGGTTTTTTAACCATATTATCTCCAGAATTTACCACGAAATGGGGCGCGAAAATGATTAATATTCATCCTGCATTATTACCAAAATTTGGTGGAAAAGGAATGTATGGAGCAAAGGTTCACAAAGCGGTTTTAGAAGCTGGCGAAAAAACATCAGGAGCAACTGTACATTTTGTGACTGCTGGTGTAGACGAAGGACAAATCATTTGTCAAGGAACTTTTGAGATCGAAGAAGGTGACGAAGTAGCAGATTTACAGCGTAAAGTTGCTGAGGTAGAAAGTGAAATCTACATCAAGGCAATCAAGCAAATCAGCGAAGCATAAAATATAGAATGCCTCAATGTCGTGTACATTGAGGTTTTTCATTTCCAATAAAATAGTAAACAAACAATAAACTTTAAAAACTAAACACAATGCAAAAACAAGCGCTAATCAGTGTTTCGGACAAGTCAAACTTGTTAGAATTTGCAAAATTCTTGGTTGAGCAAGACTACAAAATCTTATCAACTGGAGGAACTTACAAACATTTACAAGACAATGGAATTGAAGTTACAGAAGTAAAAGATGTAACTGGTTTTCCTGAGATTTTAGATGGTCGCGTAAAATCTTTACATCCTGCAATTCATGGTGGTATTATGGCGCGTCGTTCGGACGAAAACCATATGGCAACAATTGCAGAACATGGAATTAACCCAATCGATATCGTTATTGTAAATCTTTATCCATTCTTCGAAAAGATGAATACAGGTCTTTCTGAAGCAGAGATGATTGAATTTATTGATATTGGTGGACCATCAATGTTACGTTCTTC
Source organism: Empedobacter sp. UBA7620 (assembly GCF_002484185.1). NCBI lineage: Bacteria > Pseudomonadati > Bacteroidota > Flavobacteriia > Flavobacteriales > Weeksellaceae > Empedobacter > Empedobacter sp. UBA7620. The sequence goes on from NZ_DLJI01000031.1 coordinate 48,305, forward strand.
TGCAAAGAATTTTTATGATGTAACGGTTGTAACGGATGTGAATGATTATGAAGTTGTGATGAATGAAATTCGCGAGAATGGTTCAACTTCTATCGAAACGCGTAAATTATGTGCTGGTAAAGTATTCAACTTAACTTCTGCTTACGATGCGGCGATTTCTACTTACATTTTAGGAGAAGATTTCCCTCAATTTTTAGAGTCTTCTTACGAAAAAGTGATGGATTTACGTTACGGAGAAAATCCACATCAAAAAGCGGCTTATTATGTTGATAAAACAAAAAATGGTGCAATGAAAGATTTCGAATATTTACAAGGAAAAGAACTTTCTTTCAATAATATTCGTGATATGGATTTGGCTTATAAAGTGGTTTCAGAATTTGAAGAAATAACTTGTTGTGCAGTGAAACATTCAACACCTTGTGGAGTGGCGATTGGAGATAATGTTTTAGAAGCTTATGAAAAAGCTTATGAATGTGATCCAATGTCAATTTTTGGTGGAATTATAGCTTTCAATAGAGAGGTTGATGGAAAAACTGCGGTTGAATTAAATAAAATTTTCTTAGAAATTGTGATTGCGCCTTCATTTACAGAAGAAGCATTAGAGATTTTCAAACAAAAGAAGAATTTACGAATCATCAAAGTCAAAAATCCTGTTTCGGATAAAGTAACTTACGTAAAAGTTGATGGAGGATTAATTGTTCAGTCTACAGATAATCAGTTTTCAACAGATCTTAAAGTTGTAACAGAAGCTCAACCGACAGATCGTCAAATGACAGATTTAGTTTTTGCTCAAAAAATTGTAAAATGGGTAAAATCTAACGCGATTGTTGTAGCGACGAATGGTCAAGCTTACGGAATCGGAGGTGGCCAAACGAACCGTATTTGGGCGGCTCAACAAGCGATTGCACGTGCAAAAGAAAAAGTGGAAGAAGATTTAGTATTAGCTTCAGATGCATTTTTCCCTTTCCGTGATGTAGCAGATTTTGCAGCAGAAAATGGAATTAAAGCAATTATTCAACCAGGAGGATCAATTAAAGATCAAGAATCTATTGATGCTTGTAACGAACGTGAAATTCCGATGGTTTTCACAGGAATGAGACATTTTATGCACTAATTGATAATTAGTTAATCTGCTAATTTGAAAATTCGTCAATTCGAGTGTTTTTGTAGAAAATGTATCGAGAATAGAATTTTCAATTATAATTAAAAACTAAAAGTGAATAATGAAAATGTTTTGAAAGATAAGAGTTATAATTTTGCTTTAGAAATTATTAAACTTTCAAGAAATATTATTCAAAATAAAAGTGAATATATTTTAGGAAGACAATTAATGAGATCCGGAACAGCAATTGGTGCTCTTATTCGAGAAGCTGAATTTGCTCAATCAAAGAAAGATTTTATCAATAAAATGAGTATTTCGCTAAAAGAGGCAAACGAATCGTTATATTGGTTAGATTTATTAAATGATTCAAATTTGATTGAAAATAATATATATACAAATCTGAAAAAACTTAATTTAGAATTAATCGCAATATTAGTCAGCTCTATTAAAACGGCTAAAGCGAATTTAGATTAAATTTATTTTTCAATTTTCACTATTCATTTTTCATTTAAAAATTAAAACAATGGAACAAAATAATAACGCAAACCGCGAATCGCAAACTGCAACTCGCATCTTAGTAATCGGTTCAGGTGGTCGTGAACACGCAATTGGATGGAAATTTGCTGAGGACTTCAAACAAAAAGGTCAAGAAGCAGAATTATTCTTTATTCCAGGAAATGCAGGAACAGCACAAATTGGAACTAATGTTTCGGTTTCTTCGATTGAAGAAATGAAAAATTACGCGAAAGAAAATCAAATCGATTTAACTTTTGTTGGTCCAGAAGCTGAATTAGCAGAAGGTATCGTTGATATTTTTCAGAAAGAGAATTTAAATGTTTTCGGACCTCATAAAGCTGCTGCGCAATTGGAAGCTTCTAAAGCTTTTGCGAAGGATTTTATGGATAAATATGGTGTGAAAACAGCAAAATATAAGAATTTTCAAGGTCCAATGTTGGCGATTGATTATTTGAAAACACAAGAGTATCCAATTGTAGTGAAAGCCTCTGGTTTAGCGGCTGGAAAAGGAGTGATTATCTGCCAAGATTTTGAAGAAGCTAAACAAGCTGTTTTAGAAATTATGGAAGATAAAACCTTTGGTGATGCAGGAAACGAAGTGGTTATCGAAGAATATTTAGAAGGTTTTGAAGCTTCTATTTTGTCTTTCTTTAACGGGAAAAAAATCGTTCCATTTGTTTCGGCAAAAGATCACAAGAAGATTGGTGAAGGTGAAACTGGTTTGAATACTGGTGGAATGGGCGTTATCGCTCCAAATCCATTGTTTACAGACGAGCATTTCAAAATGTTCGAAGAAGAAATTATGGAGCCAACAAAATGTGGTTTAATCAAGGAAGGATTGGAGTTTGCTGGCGTTATTTTCTTTGGATTGATGATTACGACAAAAGGAGTTTATTTGTTGGAATATAACCTAAGAATGGGCGATCCAGAAACGCAAACAACTTTACCTTTGTTAGAAAATGATTTGGCTGAGGTTGTAAATAAAGCAATCAAAGGAGAAGATTTTGACTTGACTTTCAAAAATCAACATGCGTGTTGTGTGGTTATGGTTTCGGGAGGATATCCAGGAAATTACGACAAAGGTTTTGAGATTCGTGGTTTAGAAAATGTAACTTGTCCTAATTTTATTGCTGGTGCAAAATTATCAGGAGAACAAATTTTGACTTCTGGTGGACGTGTAATCAACATAGTTGGATTAGGAAATACATTAGAAGAAGCACGTGAAACTGCTTATGAAAACATCAAAAAAGTACATTTTGATTACGAATATTATCGAAATGATATTGGAGTAATTCAATAAAAAAATACAGTTTATATTATTAAAAAATGCGTTTCATTTGAAACGCATTTTTTTTAATTTATTCTGAAAATTCGACGTGATAAACATCGCTTTTATTTCGATTTATTTTTCGGTATTCAAAGCCTCCAGCTTGCGGAATAATTTCGACCAAATCAAATGATTGACAACTTTTTGGCAAACCATTGAAAATTAATGTGAAATGAAGAGATGAACCTTCTTCGATATACGTCCAATTTGGATACATCGTAATTCCGTCTGCAAAAACCAATTGACAACGTTTTCCTGATTGATTATCAATAATAAAAGTAGAAGGCCAAATACGTGCAGCATTTGCATATTCGTCTGCAGTCATACAACAATGTATAATAACCTGACTTTCCTCTTCGATATTAGTTAAGAGTTCTGAATCAATAAAAATCTTTTCTTCAAGAATAGTTGCACTCATTATTTTGCAATTTTTTTGATGTACAATTCTTCTACTTTTGCACGTGCCCAATCTGTTTTTCGAAGAAATTTCAACGATGATTTCAAACTTGGATTATCATTAAAACATCTGATGTTAATTTGATTTCCCAAACCTTCCCAACCGCCATAATAAATCACTAATTCTTCGATAATATCGTCTAAACGTTTTCCGTGTAATGGATTATTTTTTTGACTTTCCATTTTGCAAATTTACGAAAATGTTTTTGGTGAATTTAGAATAGTTCAACCTTTCTAAAATTCATATTTTTCTTCCAATTGTTCTGCTAAATGCAAAATATCATCCACTCGCGCCAATTGTTCAATCCAATTGGTCGGAATTGTTTCTGCATCATAATAAATTCCTGCAATTCCACCAGCAATACAAGCAATTGTATCGGTGTCATGCCCTAAATTCACAGCTTTCAAAACACAATCTTTATACGAATCTGTATGCAATAAACACCAAATAGAAGCTTCTAAACTATCCATAACATAACCAGTTGATTTAATTTCATCTTCTTTTAAATCAATTAGTTTTCCACTTAAAATTCGTTCGAAATATTGAAATTCGTTTTTATAAATTTCATTTTCTTCTAAGAATAATTTTAACCAAAAATTCGTATTCAGATAAGCTTCTTCTAGATTTTCGGAATCCAAGACATTCAACGCAAATTCAATATAATAAATACACGCCAAAACAGAACGATTGTGCGCATGCGTGATAGAAGAAACTTCTTTGACAATTTCACAACGTTCATCAATCGATAAATCTTTTGTGAAAATTGCTAAAGGAAGAATACGCATTAACGACCCATTTCCATTATCAGATTCGTCTGTAGAACCAGCTTCGGTTGGATTTTTTACAACTCGTAAACGATTTATTGCTTTTCGTGTAGAAATTCCCACATCAAAGACTTCTCCGTCAGCCGTCCAATAACCTTCATGCATCCACATCTGAAATTTTTCTGCAATATCATTTACATTATAACCATTACACAACGATTCTGCTAGACAAAACATCATCGAACTATCGTCAGAAAAAGTGCCTGGAGGCATATTGTATGTTCCATAACCCATCATATCTGTCACGGGATTTTGTTGTAAATATTGCCTGCTTTTAAATTCAACAGGAACTCCTAATGCGTCACCAACCGCCGATCCAATTAATATATTTTTCGAAAAATTTCTTCTATTCATAACCTTCTTTTATAAATGAAAAATAATTGTTTTTTTTGAATATATCCAAATTATTTTTGAAAATGAATAAATTAATCATAATAAATTTATTCATTTTAGATAAAATATTAAAAATTTTATAATGAATAAAAAGAATAAGTCGTATTGTCAGTTTTGAAAAAATTGGAACTGATTTTGATTAAATTATGACACAAACTTATTAATTACTATGGCTTTTATAGATTATTATACAACATTAGGTCTGCAAAAGACCGCATCACAAGATGAGATAAAAAAAGCTTATCGGAAATTGGCACGTAAGTATCATCCCGATCTTAATCCAAATAACGATGAAGCTGCACAGAAATTTAAAGAATTAAACGAAGCAAACGAAGTGTTGAGCGATCCAGAAAAACGTAAAAAATACGATAAATACGGAGAAAATTGGCAACATGGTGAAGAACATGAGAAAGCTCGTCAACAACAACAGCAACAATATCAATATAGTAATAGCGATTTTGATGGGACTGAAGGTTTTGGTGATTTCGATGGCTATTCAGATTTTTTCAGTTCGATGTTTGGACGCGAAGGTAGAAGTAGATCAACAGGTTATAAAGGGCAAGATGTAAATGCCAGTTTGACACTAAATTTGACAGATACATTGACTTCGCACAAACAAACTTTTGCGGTGAATGGTAAAAATATTCGAATTACAATTCCTGCTGGAGTAGAAGATGGACAAACGATTAAGGTAAAAGGTCACGGAGGAAAAGGTTATAACAATGGACCAAATGGAGATTTGTATATCACGTTTCATATCGAAAATAATACATCCTTTGAGGTCAATGGAGCAGATTTATCTACAATAGTTGAGATTGACTTATATGATGCGATTTTGGGTGGAGAAGCGATGATTGATACTCTTTCTGGAAAAGTAAAAGTCCCGATAAAAGAAGGAACAGAGAATAATAAAAAGGTGAAATTAAAAGGAAAAGGTTTACCAATTTATAAGAAAGATGATCAATTTGGAGATTTGTATGTGACATTTTCTGTAAAAACTCCAACTAATTTATCAGCAGAAGAGAAAGAATTATTCGAGAAATTACGTTCACTTAAAAAAGCTTAAAACCATGAAAAATGTAACGATATCTGTTATTCAGTTTAGTAAATATCATCAGATTGAACCTCAATTTGTGATTGATTTGTACAAAAATGATTTGGTTGTTTTGCACGAACGTAACCAAGAATATTTTATCGAAGAAAATGATTTAAAATTAATCGAACGATTTATTGAATTTCATTATAATTTGGGCGTTAATTTAGAAGGTTTAGAAGTGATTCATCATCTTTTGAAACAAATCGAAACGCTACAAAAACAATTAAAATAAACTAATTCAAAAACAACCTTTGCAGAAAACTGCAAAGGTTGTCTTATTTTTGCATAAATATTTTTGTATGGATACTCCCGAAAAGAAGAGTAAATTAAAAAAATTACATTCGCGCAATCGTCATTTAGCGCCTTATAATTTCGAAAAATTGTGTGCGATTTATTCGCCACTTTCCAAATATATCAAACCCAATAAAGAGAACGAACCAACGATTAATTTCTCGGATAGAGAAGCTGTAAAAGCGTTGAACAAAGCGTTGTTGAAAACATATTATGACATTGATTATTGGGAATTGCCAAAAGATAATTTGTGTCCGCCAATTCCTGGTCGCGCCGATTATATTCATTACGTTGCCGATATTTTGGGCGAAAGTTTTGATGGAGTAATTCCGCGTGGAAAAGATGTAAAAGTCTTGGACGTTGGTGTTGGTGCGAATTGTATTTATCCGATTATTGGAAATTACGAATACGATTGGAACTTTGTTGGTGCAGAGTTGGATTATGCTTCTTTCAAAAATGCGGAAGAAATTGTGAAGAAAAATGCTCGATTACGTAATAAAGTTGAGATTAGAATGCAATTTAATCCGAACAATATTTTCAAGAATATCATCAAACAAGGCGAGAAATTTGATATTACAATTTGTAATCCTCCATTTTTTAGATCGAATCAAGAAGTGATGGAGCAAACAATGCGTAAACTGAAAAACTTGGGTCAAAAATCTGATCAAAAACCAATTCAAAACTTTGGTGGAAATAATTCTGAGCTATGGTGTAGAGGAGGAGAGCGTCTGTTTATCACGAAAATGATAAAAGAAAGTGCAGACTATAAACATCAAGTAAAATGGTTTACAACATTGGTTTCTAAGAAAGAAAATGTTCGAATTTTAGAAGGAATTTTAAAACGTGAAAAAGTAAGAGATTACCGAATTGTAAATATGCAACAAGGGAATAAAATTTCGCGTTTATTAGTTTGGAGATTTTAATTGATTTATTTTTAATTCATTAAAGGTTTTATTTAAAATTATTCCAAATTTTTCTGAAGGGTTTATTCGGTTTAAGATTTGTTTTACCTTGTATAAACAAAATTATTACAAATGAAAACAAATAGAATAATGGCTTCTTTGGGAGTTTTAGCGTTGATGTTTAGTATCTTTTCGTTTACAACTTCTCGCCAAATTGACACAGGAAAAGCAATTTCAAGTTCAGAATGGAAAAACCTAAAAGTTTTACCACAAAACATTTCGGAAGATAGTTTGAAAGGTTTGATGCGTGGATATAATGCTGCTTTAGGTGTGAAATGTAATTTTTGCCACGCCGAAAATCCAGATACGAAAAAGATGGATTTTGCAAGTGATGCAAAAAAAGAAAAAGAATTTGCACGTCATATGATTGTGATGACACGTGATATAAACGCAAAAAATTTCAATTGGGAAAATGCAAAAAATCCTGAAATGATTAATGTTGTAACATGTGTAATGTGCCACAGGGGAAACGAAAGTCCTACAAAATCATTGATTGAGCCTGTAAACGTTGAGTTGAAAAACGTGAAAGATGTTGCAAAAGAAAAATTAGCTCCAGCATCTGGATCAGCGAAAGTTGAGAAAAAATAAAGAATAGAAATATAAGCTCCATTTTTGGAGCTTTTTTTATAAATTTAAGCTTGTTAACATTGTTGATATGATTAAATTTTTATGCATTCTTGTTCCTTTATCAATATTTAGTTGTAATAAAACAGAAAGAAAATTTTCAAAATGACCCAGTTACAAAAAATGGTTCTAAAGATTTAATAGTAAAAAAATATTATCATGGTTTTGGAAAGTATTCTCATCCATTATATTTATATGATGAGTTTAAAATGAAAGATTCAACTAATGTTAAAAAAGCTTATTGTATTGGATATTATAGAGATAATAGATTAGTCAAAATTGAAAAATATCTTCATCAAAATTTTGAATTTGGATTTATTTATAATTACAATCAAAATGGAGATTTAGAAAAAGTTATTAATTTACCAATTGAAGATAAAAAGTGAGATGTATAAAATTTAAAAAAGCCATTCGTAAGAATGGCTTTTTTAAATTTATTTCGAAGGAATAATCTACTCCTTAACCTCTGATTTATTCGAAATTAGCGACCAAATAATTGTTGTTAATAGAACTCCACCAATGATTGATAATGAAACTGTCGATTCGAAATGATAGAATGGCATAATAATCATTTTAATTCCGATAAAGCTCAAAATAATTGCTAAACCATAATGTAGTTTATTGAATTTATCCATTGAATTTGCCAACAAGAAATACAATGAACGTAGTCCTAAAATGGCAAAAATATTAGATGAATATAAAATAAATGGATCGTCTGGAGCAACAGCGAATATAGCAGGAATACTATCTACAGCGAAAACTAAATCAGTTACTTCAATTACCATTAAAGCGACGAAAAGTGGTGTTGCCATTTTAATTCCATTTTGTACAGAAAAGAATTTATCTCCATCAAAATTTGGTGTAACCTTAAAGAATTTGTGTACCAGTTTAACACCAAAATTTTGCGATAAATCTTGGTTTTCATCATCATCACTTGATTTCCAAGATTTGATTCCAGCAACGATTAAGAAGAATCCGAACAGTGTTAAAACGACATTTGGACGGAAGAATTGTTTTGCTGCAAAATTTGCATGAGTAGCTTCATCACCAAGATTAAAGTGCCAATCTCCAATTGAGAAAGCTGGTAAATAAGTCATTTTAATTAATTCAACTCCTGCAAAAATAAAGATTGCTCTAAAAAGAAGAGCACCTAAAATTCCCCAAAAAAGGACTTTATGTTGATATTCTTTCGGAATTTTGAAGAACCCAAAAACAAGGATAAAGACGAATAAATTATCCACGGATAAGGCTTTTTCTATCCAATATGCTGCCTGAAATTGCGAAAATTTATTGATGGCAAATGCATGTCCATCTGCTTCTTTAAAAACGAAATAAATTACACCACTAAAAATCATCGCCAAGGAAATCCAAACGACAGTCCAAGTAAGCGCTTCTTTGTTCGAAACCGCGTGCGCATTTTTATTAAAAACACCTAAATCAAGTAACAACATAATAATTACTGCAACCCCAAAAACAGTTATTAGTCCAGGATGATTCAACATGCTATCCTGTACAACACTGAAAATACTCATATAAATTTATTTAATTTGACAATTTACTATAAATTTACCAATCCTAACTCGATTGGCCTTTAAAAAATGTTTCTAAAAAAGAAAAAACAAGCAAAATTAATTTATTCCGGAATGAAAAGAGTAATCGCATACGTATTCTTAACAATTATTTTACCTATAGCTTCGAAAGCGCAACACGTTTCGCCATTGTACAAAGATTCTATTCAGATGAAATGGGTGGATGAAAAGTATAATTCTATGTCGTTGGAAGAGAAAGTAGGTCAGTTATTTATCGTTGCTGCCTATACAAACAGAGATGCGGTGCATGAGAATGATATTCAAAAATTAATTGAAGAAGAACATATCGGAGGATTAATTTTTATGCAAGATCAAGCGGCTCATCAAATTGAGTTGACAAATAAATTTCAATCGATTTCTAAAATTCCATTATTGATTGGTATGGATGCAGAATGGGGATTGGCAATGAGATTGAAAGGAGTGGAGCGTTTTCCTTGGAATATGACGCTTGGCGCTTTACGCGATAATAAATTGGTTTATCAAGTTGGAAAACAAATTGGTATACAAGCGAACAGAATGGGCGTTCAGTTTAATTTTTCGCCTTCGGTTGATGTCAATGTTAATCCAAATAACCCAATTATTGGAAATCGTTCTTTTGGTTCAAATCCTGATCGCGTTGCAGAAAAAGGAATTGCTTATATGGATGGAATGCGTGCACAAAACGTGTTATCGTCTGCAAAACATTTTCCTGGACATGGAAATACAGACCAAGATTCGCACAAAGTTTTACCTTTAATTCCAGATAATAAAGCAGATTTAGAGAAATATCACATTGCACCTTTCAAAAAAATGATTGATGCAGGTGTACAGTCAATTATGGTGGCACATCTAAATGTTCCAGCTTTAGAACCAGATCCAAAAATGCCTTCAACGTTGTCAAAAAATATCATTACAGATTATTTGAAAGGCGAGTTACAATTCAAAGGAATTGTGATTACAGATGCCTTGAATATGGATGGTGTGGCAAAAATGTTTCCTGCTGGTGATGTAGACTACAGAGCATTTGTGGCTGGAAATGATATTTTGTTGTTTTCGCAAAATGTACACGTTGGGAAACAAAAAATTATTGATGCAATTAATAAAGGTCAGATTTCTGAAGCGCGTTTAGAAGAAAGTGTGAAGAAAATTTTGATGGCGAAATATATTACAGGTTTAAATGAGGTTAGAACTTTAAATCCTACAAATGTGTTAGAAGATTTAAATTCTCCAACAAATTTAGCTTTAACAACAAAGATATTTGAGAAAGCTTCGACAGTTGTAAAGAATGAACACAAACTTTTACCAATTAAAAAATTGAATCAAAAAATTGCTTTTGTTCCGCTTGAACAAACAGATTATGATCAATTTTTGACACATTTACAAAAATATACAAATGTTGAGTTAGTGAAGATTTCAAATCCAAATCAAATCAATTTATTGAATGATTATGATGTGATTATTTCTGGAGCGTTTTTATCGAATGAAACGGTTTACAAACCTTATAAATTGTCCGATAATTCGAAAGCAATTTTGAAAGCGTTACCAAAAGACAAAAAGAAAATCTTTTCGTTATTCACAAGTCCTTACGGGTTGAAAGATTTAGATTTATCAAATTTAGACGCGGTTACAGTTCATTATCAAAATACAAAAGATGCGCAAGCAGCTGCTGCACAAGTTATTTTTGGAGCAATTGATGCAGATGGAACGTTTCCAGTAGATATCAATCAAAATTTGAAAGAAGGACAAGGAATTGTAACAAAACACATCAAACGTTTGGGATTTACTGCACCTGAAAATGTGAATTTAGGAAAAAAAAACTCTCAGAAATAGATAAACTTGCCGAAGAAGCAATTGCAAATCATTACACGCCTGGAATGCAAATTCTAGTCGCAAAAGATGGAAAAATCGTTTATGATAAAAGTTTCGGAACACAAGATAAAAATTCTTCAAAAAAAGTGAAGTGGACAGATTTATATGATGTCGCTTCGGTAACAAAGGTGACGGCGACGTTGCCTTTGTTGATGTTGGAGGTAAACGAAGGAAAATTAAACCTCGATCAAACAATTGGAGAAATTGATAATGATGCGAAGAATTCGAACAAATCTTCTTTAAAAATTCGTGAAGTATTAGCGCACCAGGCTGGTCTTAAACCTTGGATTGGTTTTTACAACGAAACTGTCAATGTAAAAAATGCACGATTATATTTAGATTTCTATTCGAGAAAGCAAGACGAAGAACATCAAATAAAAGTTACAGATAACATTTATATTATCAATTCTATAAAAGATACGATTTACGAAGATATTTATAAATCATCTTTAGGTCGTAAATCATATGAATATTCAGATTTAGGCTATTATATTTTCAAGAAAAAATTAGAAAAAGATTTTGGGAAAAATCTGAATCAATTGACACAAGAGAAATTTTATCAATCATTGGGAATGTATCGCACAACATTCAATCCAAAGGAAAAATTTAGTTTAGAAGATATTATTCCAACCGAATATGACAAAACCTACAGAAATCAACTCGTTCATGGTTTTGTACACGATCAAGGAGCTGCAATGATGGGCGGAATTGCTGGTCATGCTGGTTTATTTTCCAACTCGATTGATTTAGCAAAATTGATGCAAATGTATTTGAATGGAGGCGAATATGGTGATGAGGTTTATTTGAAGCCAGAAACTGTGGCGGAATTCACCAAACAACAATTTCATGGGAATCACCGTGGAGCTGNNGGTTTTGATAAAATGCAACATATTTCTAAAGTTGGTCCATCAGTCGAAAGTTTTGGTCATACAGGTTTTACAGGAACTGTGGTTTGGGCTGATCCTCAGTATAATATTGTGTATATATTTCTTTCGAATCGTGTCAATGAAACTGTCGAGCCAAATTATCTTTCCATTAAAAAAGTGCGAGAAAATATTCGACAGGTAATTTATGAAGCAATTTTACCTTAAATTTGTCTAAATAAAAATAGCGAATGAAAATAGGAATTGTATGCTATCCAACCTATGGAGGAAGTGGAATTGTGGCAACAGAACTGGGAATGGATTTAGCGGAAAAAGGTCATGAAGTACATTTTTTTAGCACAAATGTTCCTGCGAGATTAAACATCAAATTACCAAATATATACTTTCATCGAATTCATGTCGAAACGTATCCATTGTTCCAATATCAGCCATATGATTTGGCGTTGAGTACAATTTTGTATGATAAAGTTTTGCATTACGAATTAGATTTGGTTCATGTACATTATGCGATTCCGCATGCGTATGCAGCGTATTTTACGAAGCAAATGTTGGCGCGAAAAGGCTATAAATTACCAATTGTAACAACCTTACACGGAACGGATATTACATTGGTTGGTAAACATCCTGTGTATAAAACGGCTGTTGAATTTTCGATTAACGAATCGGATGCCGTAACATCGGTTTCCGAAAGTTTGAAACAAGATACTTTATGTGCATTTGACATTACAAATGAGATAGAAGTTGTGCCAAATTTTATTGATAATGATCAATATTTACCAGAGAAATGTGTGTGTTGTCGTGATAATTTTGCGCAACCAAAAGAGAAAGTGATTTTGCATACTTCGAATTTGAGAAAGGTAAAACGTATTGAAGATGTAATTGGAACGTTTAATTTGATTCAGAAACAAATTCCATCGAAGTTGATTATTGCTGGGGAAGGACCTGAATGGGATATGGCGGATCAAATGATTCAAGATTTTGGGATTCAAGATAAAGTAAAAAGTCTTGGAATGGTAAGTGACTTGAATGATGTTTTGAAAGCCGCAGATTTATTCCTTTTACCATCCGAACAAGAAAGTTTTGGTTTGGCAGCGCTTGAAGCTATGGCAGCAAGTGTTCCGGTTATTTCGTCGAATGCAGGCGGAATTCCAGAAGTAAATATTGATGGACTTACTGGTTTTGTTTGCCCTGTAGGAGATATCGAAATGATGGCAGAAAAGGCAATCTATATCTTAGAAGACGATAAGCGTTTGGCAGAGTTTAGTCATCAAGCAAAAGAACAAGCAATACGATTTGATAAAACGAATATTCTTCCGCAATATGAAGAACTTTATCGCAAAGTCATCGCAAAATCTAAAATCGGGTAAATCCCGATTTTTTTTATTAGATTTATTCTTTTATTAAAACTGCATTTATGAAGAATAATATACAATTTAAACTATTCATACTATTCATATTTCTAACGAAATTTCTTTCTGCGCAAGACACTATTTATTATGATCAAGATTGGAAAAAAACTACAAAAAATAATAGTTCTTATTTTAGACCATTACCATTTAAAAAAAGTGGAAATGTTTATTTAGTAAGAGATTATTATAAAAACGGAAACTTACAAATGCAGGGTTATATCCTTAATAAGGATGATGATTCAAGTTTTGTAGGAGATGTTTTTTATTATAGAATGGATGGATTAGATAAAAGGGTGACAAGTTTTATCAATAATTCTAAAACTAAAGAACTAATTTATTATAATAATCAAGGAAAGCTATGGCAAAAAGTTTTATATAATGATGCAGGAGAAATTTCAAAAATTGAGATTTTTAAGGATGAAAAAATAGTTACTTCAGGGATAATCGAAAATAAAAAATTAGAAGGTAATTTTATCAGAATTCCATCAGATTTTTATTTAACTCCTGAGATTATTAAAAATGGACCAATTATGATTGGAGGTTCCTCAAATCCAGAATTTCGTACACTTCATAACTTTTCTCAAATTATTTTCTGGGAAAATGGGAATAAAGCTAAAGAGGTTAAATACAGTAGGAAATCAGATGCTTTATTTGATATTTCGACTACGTATTGGGATGAAAATGGTGTATTAGTTCCTGAAGAATCTATAGATCGAAAAGGTTATACAACTAATGTGTATTTTACATATTATTTAAAAAACGGATTTGCAAAATCGTATGAGATTAAAAGAAAATCATATGCGAAAACTTTCGTTACTATAGAAAATTATGATATGGATGGAAATTTAATTCAGAAATTAATTTATAAAAATGAAAGACCTTATGATGGGGTTTTTGTTGATTATAAAGATGGAGTATTTTTAAAAACAGCTACGCTAAAGGAAGGGATTTATATTGACGAACTTATCGTTAAAAATCGTGATAATATAGAATTATCGAGAGGGATTTATAAAGATGGTAAACCTTTTTCAGGTACGTTTATAACAGATGTATACGGTGAAAAAGGTTTCTCTTATTATCTTATAAATAATTATGTTGATGGTGTAATTAGTGGTAAACAACAAGAATTTGATATCTATTTTAAATTATTAAAAGAATATGAGATTAATAGTTAAAAGAATAAAAATCGGTTAATTTTCTATTTTTATACTTTCAAACTAACTCAATCTATGTTACAAAAAGTCACTTTTCCTAATCCATTTGGATTTTCAAAACCTACAAAAGAAGAAGTTTTATCATTGCAAAAGAAGTATAATTTTTCTGATGAATATGCGACTTTTTTATTGGAGCAAAATGGATTTAATGATTTACTCTTTTTTGATGCCGATTATAACAATTTTACTATAAATTATACTGGCGAAGAACCTTGGCAAATGTTTGGTGGTTTATATGGCTTGAATTCTGATTCAGGTTATTATGATTTGATAGAAGCGCAAGCTTATACTATTTTCGAATCGATATTTTTCAAAATTGGAACAGATCCTGGAGGAAATGAATTTGTTGAGGTTTTACAAGGCGATAAAAAAGGTTGGATTGGTTGCATCGATCACGATTTATATATTACGCATGATACGTTAAACTCATTTCTCGAAGAAGTTGAAGAAGAAACAGATTACGAAAATTTGAACCAATTATCGCTCGAAGAATTGACTGAAATCTTGATTTCTGAAGATTTTGGAATGATGAATTTTCATGCAAAATCAATGCATCAATTCCTTACAGATTGTTTTATAATTAAAGATCAAACCATCTTGATAAAAGATTTAGAAGCAAAATAATTATTTATCCTCATTATAAACCTTTATTGAAAAACTGACAATATATTTTATTGGCACAACGTTTGTCTTATTAATACTCGCTTTTCTAAACGCTTCAAACAAGAACTATATCGTAGTTTTTTTGAAATTATGAAAAGCTTTCGTCAGTTAAAAATAGTTTTACTGACACTTTGAACGTACAAAAAAATTATGAACATAGACAATTTGTCATTAGCACAAGTAATGGAAGAAGAAATCGAATTAATTCCTTTGATGAGTAAAGACGAAGAAAGTAAGCTAAATAAGCAAGATATTTCTTCGGTATTGCCTATTTTATCGTTAAGAAACACTGTCTTATTTCCGGGTGTGGTTGCGCCAATTACCGCGGGTAGAGATAAATCTATACAACTTTTAACACAAGCTTACAAAGAAGATCGCATTATTGGAGTGCTTTCGCAGAAAGAAATTGCTGTGGAAGATCCTACACAAGACGATTTGTATACAGTTGGTACAGTTGCTAAAATCATGCGAATGATAAAGTTGCCAGATGGAAACATTACGGTGATTTTGCAAGGGATGAAGCGCTTCAAAGTCAAAGAATTTGTTTCAGATGATCCTTATTTCAAGGCAGAAGTAGAAATTTTGACAGAAAAAGTTCCAACTTCACGCAACAAAGAATATCCAATTATTATTGAATCAATTCGCGATTTAGCTTTTCAGATTGTAGAAGAAAATCCAATGTTGCCTTCGGAAGCTGCAGGAGCTATAAAAAGTATTGAAAGTAATACGTTTTTAATCAACTTTGTCGCGTCTAATTTGACGTTAAGTTTAGATGAAAAACAGTTGTTGTTAGAGATTTCTGATATGAAACTTCGTGCAATGGAAGTGATGCGTTTTATGAATGTTGAGCTTCAGAAACTGGAGTTGAAGAATACAATTCAGAATAAAGTTCGCAAAGAATTAGATCAACAACAAAAAGAATATTTCTTAAATCAACAAATCAAATCGATTCAAGAGGAGTTAGGAGGAAATTCGACAGAAGAAGAAATCAATGAAATGCGCAAACGTGCTTTAACGAAAAGTTGGAGCGAAGAAGTAGCGAATCATTTTGATAAAGAAATTAATCGTCTTTCTCGTCTAAATCCGCAAATGCCAGAACATAATATTCAGCGCAATTACCTTGAATTTATGTTGGATTTACCTTGGAATACCTTAACGAAAGATAACTTTGATATCAAGCATGCAAAGAAAATTTTAGATCATGATCATTATGGTTTAGAAGATGTAAAAGAACGTATTTTGGAGCATCTTGCAGTCTTGAAATTGAAAGGAGATATGCGTTCGCCAATTCTTTGTTTATATGGACCTCCGGGTGTTGGTAAAACATCGTTAGGGAAATCTATTTCAGAAGCGATTGGACGCAAATATGTACGTATGTCGTTGGGTGGTTTACATGATGAATCAGAGATTCGCGGTCACCGTAAAACCTATATAGGAGCGATGCCAGGACGAATTTTACAGTCAATTAAAAAATCTGAATCGTCTAATCCAGTTTTTGTTTTAGATGAGATTGATAAAATGACAGCGAGTGCGCATGGAGATCCTTCATCAGCAATGTTAGAGGTTTTAGATCCAGAGCAAAACTCAACTTTTTATGACAATTTCTTAGAAATTGGCTACGATTTATCGAAAGTATTTTTCATTGCGACTGCCAATAATATTGGAGATATTCCAAGTCCGTTACGCGATCGTATGGAGATGATTAATATTGCAGGTTATACAATCGAGGAAAAATCTGAAATCGTAAAACGTCACCTTTTACCAAAACAATTAACAGAACATGGCTTGAAAGAGAAAGATGTTGTGTTAGGTAAAAAAGAAATCGAATATTTGATTACGGGTTATACACGCGAATCTGGAGTTCGTAAATTGAATCAAAAAGTTGCGAAATTAGTTCGTTCGGCTGCAAAACATATTGCGTTGGAAGAAGAATTTAATGCTAAATATTCAATTGAAGATATTTCGAAAATCTTAGGCCCTTCTATTACGCCAGACCAATACGAGAACAACGAAGTTCCGGGTGTTGTGGTTGGTTTAGCTTGGACAAGTGTTGGAGGAGATATTTTGTTTATCGAATCTATTTTATCGAAAGCGAAAAATGGAGGGCTTTCGATTACAGGAAACCTTGGAACTGTGATGAAAGAATCTGCGACAATTGCGTTAGAATATATCAAAGCGCATGCGGATGAATTAGGTATCAAACCAGAAGTGTTCGAGAATTATAAAGTCCATATTCACGTGCCAGAAGGAGCAACGCCAAAAGATGGACCATCTGCCGGAATTACAATGTTGACGTCTTTGGTTTCGTCTTTTACACAACGAAAAGTGAAAGCAAAATTGGCAATGACAGGAGAAATCACACTTCGTGGAAAAGTTTTACCAGTTGGTGGAATTAAAGAGAAAATTTTGGCGGCGAAACGTGCAAATATCAAAGAAATTATTTTATGCGAAGACAACCGAAAAGATATCGAAGAAATTAAAGCAGAATATGTAAAAGGAATGACTTTCCATTTTGTAAAAGAAATGAAAGAAGTTTTGGAAATCGCTTTAACAAATCAGAAAGTAAAAGGAGCAAAGGTTTTGGATTAATGTGAAATCTTCTCAAAACAAAAAAAAGGAACTCAATTAGAGTTCCTTTTTTTTTGTATATTAATCAAAGAATTAATACTTCGAATATGCGTGTAGCTTTATTATTTATCTTAATATTCTTATCTGAACTTTGTTTGTCTCAAGTACAAAATAAAACGGAGATTTATTCAAGAATTTCTGAAAATGATTATTGGGGTTATGTTGATAATAGAACAAAAGAAATAAAAATTCCACTTGGTAAATATAAATTTATGAATCCTCTAGATCAAGAAAATATGATTCTTGCTAAGAAAGATGATAAAGAAGGTTATATTGATATTAATGATAATATTTTAATTCCTTTTATTTACAATGATCTAAGTGTTTTTTCTGATAATGGTTTAGCAATTGCTCAAATTAAAGATAAGTTTGGTGCAATAAATAGAAAAGGAGAGGTTGTAATTCCATTTATTTATGATCGATTAAATTATTTTTACAAATCAGGATTAGCAGTAATTATAAAAAATGGAAAATATGGATTTGTAGACAAAACAGGAAAAGAAATTGTGTCATCTATTTATAATTCTGTTGATCAATCTATGAATGATAGTATTTTATTTGTAAAGAATAAGGAAAAATGGGCAATTTTTAATAATGAAGGAAAACAATTAACTGATTATATATTTGATAATCATGCAGAGGAGGTTATTGTGAAACCTAAGAATAGTTTTGGAAATGGAACTACATATTTTATAGATGGTTCTATGAAATTGTCGAAGAATGGTAAAATTGGATTTTTAGATAAGAATTTAAAAGAAGTATTAGAGTTTGGGAAATATGATAATATTTTAATTTTCAATCAAAAAGGTTTAGCAATAGTTGAAGATAAATCTAAATATGGAATTATAAATTCTAAAGGACAAATTGTTTTAGATATTATTTATGATTCAATTTCAAATGATGGATTTTATGGAAATAAATTAGAAACTTATGTTATCAAAAAGGAAGGTAAATTAAAATTACTTTCTAAAGATTTAATTTCAATTTCTGGTGACAAATGGTTGAAAAGTATAAATTTTCGAGAAGCTGTTGTAGAAAATGATCAATATATTTTATTGTTTGAAGTTGAAGACTTTAATAAGAAAAAAGGAATATTAACTTCTGATGGACGAGAATTGGTGAAAATAGAAAACGAAGACGTTTTTTTAGTAAATGAAAATAAAATTGCTGTGATAAAAAAGAATAAAAAGATTTATTTGTTCAATATTATTCAAAAAACACTTTCAAATACTGAGTTTACAAATTACTATCATTCAACTGATGAGGGATTTATTATTTTAAAAAAGAATAAATTATTTGGAGTTGTTGATACTTTGGGAATTACTAAAATTCCACCAATTTATGGAGCAATAGAAGCTGTCTATAATAGACAAAATAATTTTATCGTTAAAAAAAATAAGAAATTTGGAATTATAGATATTAATCAAAAAATAATTGTTCCAATAGAATATTCTTCTATTTCTAATTGGGTAGAATATGGACCTGAAGAACATATTGTTACTAAAAATGGTTTATCTGGTTTGATAACTCGAGAAGGAGAGGTTTCAATACCTTGTATTTACAAAGATTTTAGTTATGCAAACGGTTATTTTTTTGTTAGTAAACAAAATAAATTTGGAGCTGTAGATAAGTCGAATAATCAGTTAATTCCATTTGAATATGATGAATTGAAATTTAATTGGAGTGATTTTTATTTTAATTATGAGAATAAACCAATTACTATAGCTGTTATAAAAAAAGGAGAGAGAATGTTAATTGATCTGAAAAATAATATAATTAAAACGAATTTATCTCAAGAAGAATGGGATAAGTTTGGATTGTATTAGCCAAAAAGGAACTCTAATTGAGTTCCTTTTTTTTTTGTATATAAATCTATAACCAAATAAAGTTTTTAGCTTTTTCACTTTCTGGATCAAACCATTCATCACTTATTTCTTGAAAAATTGGTTTTCCATTTTGATCTATTTTGATTTGAATCAAATCTCCAATAGGTGCTCCATGTAAATATCTTAATCGACCTAAAGAATCGAATTTTATTTTGTTATCATGAAGTAACTTTTCATATTTTGGAAAAAGAGAAATGTTATCTTTTGTTATTCTAATTTGATTCATAACAAAGTTTTAATCTTACTTTATTTTATAAGCAATTCCCCAAAAAACGGGCATATTAAAAGGACCGCTGTATTTTCCGTAACCTGGAATAACCAAAGGATCAATTCCTTGATCTTTTTTACCACCAATATAAGCTGCAGGATGCAAAGCTAATTCACCATAAAAATTTTTGAAAATCTCTACACGTCCACCAACCACAGCTTCTATCCAATAACTGCTTACATTCGCTTTTGGCAAACTTCCTGTTCCTGTAATCTCATTCGATTGTAAATCTCTAATCGGATAACTATTGATGGTTTGCGAATATTTAGAATACGCAATTCGTCCACCAATGTAAATTCCGTTCGATTGATTTTCTACATCTTGCGTTATAAACCAGTTTGCACCAAGTTTTGCAAAAACGCCGTCAACATCAACATTCCAATTGATTTCATTAAACTTATTTTTCTCGAAACCAGCTTCTATAACAGCATGCCACTTATTATTGATTTGATAAGAAGCATAAGCGCTAACACCTTTTTTATCGTTGAAAGCAGAAACAATCGGATTGAAAACATCTACACCGATAAAAATATCATGGTGTTTTTTCTTTGGAATAGAATCTGTAACGGAAACTTTTGTCGAATCAGTTTTATTTTCTTGACCAAATGCAAAACTAATTGCGCTCGTTAGCAAAAAGCTTAATAACAGTTGTCGAACCATCTTTAATTTCAGTATTTACAGTTTCTATTTTCTTTATCCAATTTCCAGCTCCATTTGCAGTTTTCGTCACCAATTTTACATCAACTCCTTTAAAAGTTAATCCAAAACCACAAGCTTTAGAAGTATAGCCATTTCCAAGTGTATCGTATTTTAAAATCAATCGATCACGTTTTGCAGGGATTGTTCTGATGACTTTACCCGTTATAGAATCTTTTACATCTATATCTGGACCTTGCGCTATAGTATAATAAATTTCTTTTTTTGAATTATTACGCAAAGCAATTCCGAAACTCGTTTTTCCTAAAGCAGAATTTTTTTCGATTAAGACAGTATCTTTACTCGTTCCTGTAGCTTCTCTAATTCCTTTTGTAATCGAATCATTATAAACATACGCCCAATAATAAATCGAATCTTCTAAAGGAACATTTGTTCCATCATAATACATATCAGCAACCATGCGAGGAACATCACCTTCGTCAGTACAAATATCATCGTCTTCGCAACTATAAAATGCTAAAGAAATTATAGAAGCGAAAATTGAATAAGCCAGAAAACGTTGAATATTTTTCATTTTTTTTGATTGAATTTTAAATTCGCTCTAAAAGTACAATATTTTCTACATGATGTGTTTGCGGAAACATATCAACTGGCTGAACTTTAACAATTTTATATTGATCTTTCATCAATTCTAAATCGCGCGCTTGTGTAGCAGAGTTACACGAAACGTAAACAACACGTTTTGGATTCATGAACAAAATATTTTCAACCACTTTTTTATGCATTCCATCACGTGGAGGATCAGTAATAATTACATCTGGAATTCCGTGTTCGTTGATAAAATCTTGATTCAATACATCTTTCATATCACCACAATAGAAATCGCAATTATCAATTCCATTGAATTTTGCTGCCGCTTTTGCTGCATCAATCGCTTCTTGAACAGATTCTACACCAACTACTTTTTTAGCTTTTTTCGAAACGAATTGCGCAATTGTTCCAGTTCCTGTATATAAATCGTACACTAATTCATCTCCAGTTAAATCTGCAAAATCACGTGTTAATTTATATAATTCGTAAGCTTGTTCTGGATTGGTTTGATAAAAAGATTTTGGACCAATTTTGAAATTCAAATCTTCCATCTTTTCCATAATATGATCTTCTCCAGCAAAAACTTCGATATCTAAATCATAAACAGAATCGTTTTGTTTCGGATTAATTGCATACAATAAAGAGGTGATTTCAGGGAATTTATCTTTCAAGTTTTGTAAGAAAGCTTCACGATTTTCTTTTTCTTCACGGAAAAATTGAACTAAAACCATTACTTGTCCATTCTGAGAAGTACGAATCATTAATGTTCTTAATAAACCTTCTTGATTTTTTAAATCGAAGAAATCTAAGTTATGTTCTAATGCAAAACGTTTTGCTTCAACACGAATCGCATTCGAAGGATCACGTTGTAAGTGACATTTTGTAACATCCAAAACTTTAGACCAAGCACCAGGAATATGGAATCCAACTACGTCACGGTCGTCAAATTCTTTCCCAGACTGAATTTCTTCTAACGTTAACCAACGTGCATTAGAAAAAGTAAATTCTAATTTATTACGGTAAAAATATTGTTCTTTAGAACCTAAAATTGGAACAATTTCAGCATCTAAATCTTTGAAACCTCCAATACGAACCAAATTGTTAACCACTTCGTCGTGTTTAAATTTAAGTTGCGCATCATAGCTCATATCTTGCCATTTACAACCACCGCAAACACCAAAATGCTCACATTCTGGCTGAACGCGATAAGGAGATTTTGCGTGAATTTCGATTGCTTGTCCCTCTAAATAGCTGCTTTTTTTCTTCAAAACGTGTACATCTACAACGTCTCCTGGAATCGCACCTTTTATCAGAACCGTTTTTCCTTCCTCTGTTTTACCAACTGATACACCTTTTGCACCAGCACGTAAAACTTCTATATTATTTAATATGATTTTTTGTTTCGCTTTTCTTGACATTTTGCAAAGGTAAGGAAGTCGTCGAAATATTCAATTTTTTATCTTTTTTTGGAATCAATCTTTGTATTTTAAATAATATTTTTATTTTTACAATATAAAATCTATCGGTTTTATAGATTATTATTTTGTTTGATAAATTTATTTAGAATAATTTTCATAAAATAGTGTAAAAAATAGGTTTGTTATTTAAATTATTCTATTAATTATGTTTATTTAGAAAAATAATATAATTTTGAAATCAGAAATGAAACAAGAAAAAATGAAAAATTTAGTATTTAATATGTCAATGTATATGTGTCGCTCTTTACAAGAGGAGGAATATGTTGTGATGTATTAATTACGAAAATAATAATTCATGAACTCCTCCAAAATTTTGAGGAGTTTTTTATTGTCAAAAAATAAGTTAGAAAGTTAGAAAGAATGTCAAGTCAAGAAAAAAATTATTTAAATCAGCTAGAAGACGAAGCAATCTACATTTTGAGAGAAACAGCTGCTCAATTTGAGCGTCCAGCATTGTTATTTTCAGGAGGAAAAGATTCGATTGTTTTGATTCATTTAGCTTTGAAAGCCTTTCGTCCAGGGAAATTTCCTTTTCCTTTGGTGCATGTAGATACAGGACACAATTTTCCTGAAGCGATAAAATTTAGAGATTATTTGGTCGATAAAATTGGCGAAAAATTGATTGTTGCCTCTGTAGAAGATGCTATAAAAAAGTATAATCTGAAAGAAACTGCTGGTCGTTTTCCTTCTCGTAATGCCTTGCAAACGTATGCGTTGTTAGATGTAATCGAAGAAAATGAGTTTGATGCATGTATTGGAGGAGCGCGTCGTGATGAAGAAAAAGCACGTGCAAAAGAACGTATTTTCTCGGTTCGTGATGATTTTGGTCAATGGGATCCGAAACTTCAGCGTCCAGAATTGTGGAATATTTTGAATGGAAGAATTGAAAAAGGACATAATGTACGTGTTTTTCCGATTAGCAATTGGACAGAATTAGATGTTTGGAATTACATCAAACAAAATAACATCGAATTACCAAATTTATACTTTGCTCATGAACGCGAATGTATTGTTTACAATGATAAATTAATTGCGACTTCAGATTTTATTCAGCCAAATGCAGATGATAAAGTTGTGATAGAAAAAGTACGTTACAGAACGGTTGGTGATATGACGTGTACAGCGGCTGTACCTTCGGATTCTTCTACGATTGACGATATCATTACTGATATTATTAACACAAGAATTAGCGAAAGAGGACAAACTCGTTTGGATGATCAATTGTCAGAATCAGCGATGGAAGACCGTAAAAAACAAGGTTATTTCTAAGTCAAAATTTTTTTAAACAAAACTCTATAATATCTATAGGAATTAAGTAAAATGAATACATTAAAATTTATAACAGCAGGAAACGTAGACGATGGTAAAAGTACTTTAATAGGGCGTTTACTTTACGATTCGAATAGTATTCACACCGATCAATTGGGTGTTTTAGAAAAACGTAAATCAAATGAAGACGACGAAATTGATTTGTCTTTGATTACAGATGGTTTACGTGCCGAGCGCGAACAAGGAATTACAATAGACGTAGCGTATAAATATTTTTCGACTGCAAAACGAAAATTTATTATTGCTGATGCGCCTGGACATGAGCAATATACACGAAATATGATTACAGGTGCTTCAAATTCAGAGTTGATTATTATTCTGGTTGATGCACGAAAAGGAATCACTTCTCAAACAAAACGTCATGCAAGCATTGGTTCGTTAATGGGAATTAAAAAAGCAATTATCGCGATTAACAAAATTGATTTGGTTGATTATTCGCAAGATATTTTCGAAAAGATAAAAAATGATTTTCAACAAATTCAAGATCAATTGAATTATGATGAAGTAACTTTTATTCCAGTTTCTGCTTTGGTTGGCGATAATATTGTCGAAAAATCTGCGAAAACGCCTTGGTATAATGGTGAAACATTATTGCATCAATTGGAAACAGTTTCGATTGAAACAGATAAAAATTTAGCAGCGCGTTTTCAGGTTCAATGGGTAATTCGCCCAAAAGATGAAGAACATCACGATTATAGAGGTTATGCGGGACAAATTTTGAGTGGAGTTTATAAAGTTGGGGATTCTATTAAAGTTTATCCATCAAATATCGAATCAAAAATTGTTAAAATAGAACGTCATTTGGAAGAAGTACAACATGCTGAAGCAGGAGAAAATGTTGTGATTCATCTCGAAAATAATATAGATATCAGTAGAGGAGACTCAATTGTAAAAACTTCCGAAGAACCGCAAACGACAAACGAACCAAAGGCTTGGATTTGTTGGTTAGACAATAATGCATTGCAACAAGGAAAAACGTACGTTTTGCAGCATCGTTTTCATTCGGTTCGTGCAAAAATCAAAGCAATCGATCAACAATGGGATATTAATAATTGGGAATTTATTCCATCTGAAGAAATCAAGTTAAATGATATTGGACAAGTGGTTTTGAAAACAAATCAACCTTTATTTTTCGATTCTTTTAAAGAAAATATTCATACAGGAAATGCCATTTTGATTGACGAAACAACGAAAAATACAGTCGCTGCTTTGATGTTTATTGATTAAAATTCGTCAGTTCGAGTGATTTTTAGAAATGAAATGTATAAAAATTGTATCGAGAACTAAGATGAATTTTATTTTCCATAATTTTTTATCGATACAAAATTCCACTCGAATTAATGGTTTCATTGATAAAATTATCTAAAAGCACAAAGGTTTAATATATCAACTCAATCTTATCAATCAACTAATTTATTACAAACATGCAAACAACAATAGGAAAAGTAATTTTGGCTGGCGCTGGTCCTGGAGATCCAGAATTGGTGACGCTCAAAACGTTAAATTATATCAAAAAAGCAGATGTTATTTTGACAGACCGCTTAGTTTCTCCAGTGTTAATAGACGAATATGCGTCGAAAGATGCGTTGGTTATTTATGTCGGAAAACAATGTTCGAAAGGCATTCATACGCCTCAAAAAGATATTAACGATTTGATGATTGAGTTTGCAATGCAAGGAAAATTAGTGGTTCGATTGAAAGGAGGTGACGCTTCGCTTTTCTCTAATATTTTGGACGAATTAGAAACCTTGAAAAAAAATCATGTTCCGTACGAAATAATTCCAGGTATTTCGGCTGCTTTTGGTGCTGCCGCTTACACGGGAATTCCGTTGACAGCACGCAATCATTCGAAAGGAGTTCGCATGTTGACGTTGTGCGATTTGAAATCTATTGAAGATAAACAATGGAAAGATTGGGCAAAAACATCGGATACATTGGTTTTTTATATGAGTGGACAACGTTTACAAACTTTAGCCGATCAGTTAATTTTGAATGGAATTGATACCGAAAAAGGTTTAGCAGTTATTCAACAAGCGACAACTCCAGATCAGAAAACACAAGTTTTTACTTTCGAAAATATTGTAGAAAACCATTTACCGACCTTCGATTTTGTACCAACTTTAATTATCGTAGGTCATGTTGTCAATTTGCATCAATCATTCGCTTGGTTTGATGAACAGCCAACTTCTAATTCATATTTTGATAACCATAAAACAACAATTTCTTATGCTAGCTAACGAAAAATTGAACTTAGTAAAAAGTTTAGTAAAAGAATTATCACGTGACGAAATTATTTGGACAAATGGTTATTTGGCTGGATTAGTTGCGAATCAGACACAAGATGAGCCGAAAGAACAAAAGGTTTTAACCTCAATCAAACCTACAATAATCTATGGAACTGAAACAGGAAATGCGAAGAAATTAGCCAATCAATTGCTTGGAATTTTTAAGAAGAATAAAATTCAAGCCAAAGCAATTGATGCGTTTCAATATCCACTCGAAAAAATTGAAAAAGAAGAGTTTTTAATTCTAATTTTTAGTACGCAAGGAGATGGAGATTTACCTCAAAATGCGCAAAAATTCTATGATAATTTGAGCAATTCTGACCTAAAATTGAATCAAACAAAGTTTGCTGTTTTTGGTCTGGGCGATACGTCTTATCCGTTTTTCTGTAAATCAGGAGAAGAAATCGATGAATTATTTGGAAAACTAGGCGCACAACGCGTTTTCGATTTGGTAAAAGTAGATTTAGATTATCAAGAAATTGCCGAAAATTGGTTTGCGGATATTTTAAAAACTATTCAATCAGAAGGAAGTTCAATGGTTGTACAACCTCAAAAATTGCAAAGTTCTTCTACGCAAAAAAAATCGTATGGAGGAATTGTAAAGCATAAAGTTATTTTGAACGATAGAGGTTCGAATAAAGAAACCTATCATATCGAAATAGCAGTTGATGAGCAAGTCGATTACGAACCAGGTGATGCTTTGGGTGTTTATCCAAAAAATAATCAAACCGAAATTTTAGAGATTGCAAAGCTTCTCAATGAAGAAAATCGCGCTCAAGAACTTGAAGAAAAAAATATTAGAGCACTTTCTAAAAAATCAATCGATCAATTTGCAACAATTTTGAATGTAGAAATTCTCGAAACTAAAATTGATTTAATTGATTTGTTGATAAAATATTATTCGTCTGAATCTACAATAAAATTTGATGATATTTTAAATCTTTTGCATCCAATTGCACCACGTTTATATTCGATTTCATCATCGAATGAAGCACATGATAATGAAATTCACTTAACGGTTAGTCTGAATACTTTTTTAGTTTCAGATCTACAAAAAACTGGATTATGTTCTCAGTTTTTAGCAGATTTTGAGCAAGGTAAATCCATAGAATTTTACATTCATAAAAATAAAAACTTCAAACTTCCAGATGAAAATCAATCGGTGATTATGATTGGTCCGGGAACAGGAATTGCACCTTTTCGTAGTTTTTTGACACATCGTGATGCGATTGGTGCAGAAGGTAAAAACTGGTTGTTTTTTGGTGAGCAACATTTTGTTTCGGATTTCTATTATCAAACTGAAATTCAGGAATGGCTTTCGACAGGAGTTTTAAGCAAATTAGATACAGCTTTTTCGAGAGATCAAAAACATAAAATTTATGTACAAGATCGAGTGAAAGAACAAGGAAAAGAGCTTTACAATTGGTTAAAGGATGGTGCTTATTTGTATGTCTGCGGTCAAAAAGACGGAATGAGTACAGATGTAGAAAGTGCTTTGATCGAATTAATTGCAAAAGAATCAAATCAAGATGAGGTTTCAGCGAAAAATTTTCTAGAACAATTAGAAGAAGAAGGTCGCTACCAAAAAGATGTCTACTAATCAACCAACAATTAACAAAATGAGTATAGAAAAACAATCTCCTATAGAAGGAATTAAAATAAAAAGTGACGGACTTCGCGGTACGTTAAAAGAGAGTATAGAGCTGGATAATCACACTGGAAATGTACGTGCAGATGACGAAGCTTTGGTGAAATTTCACGGAATGTATGTGCAAGATGATCGTGATAGACGAGAAGAACGTGCAGAAAAAAAGTTAGACAAATTGTATTCATTTATGATTCGTTTGCGTATTCCGGGTGGAATTATTGACGCTGATAAATGGTTGGCAATTCACGAAACTTCTGAACAATATGGAACAGGCGTTTTGAAAATTACAACGCGTCAAACCATTCAATTGCACGGAATTTTGAAACATCAATTGCGTCCAACTTTACAATCGTTTGACCAAGCAAAGTTAGATTCTATCGCGGCTTGTGGCGATGTAAACCGAAATGTAATTGCGAGTTCTCATCCGTTGGTTTCGCCAATTCACGCTCAAATTCATACATATGCAGATAAATTATCAAAACATTTGTTGCCTAAAACACAAGCGTATTATGAGATTTTTGTGGATAATGAAAAGATTTACGAACGCGAAACAGAGAAAGATGATTTGTACGAAGATCGCTATTTACCTCGAAAATTTAAAATTGCAATTGCTATTCCGCCAACTAATGATGTAGATGTTTTTGCAAATGATTTGGGACTGATTGCGATTATCGAAAATAATGAATTGAAAGGTTTCAATATCGCTGTTGGTGGAGGTTTGTCTACAACTCACGGAAATCCAAATACATATTCGCGTTTAGCAACCGAAATTGGTTTTGTTGATTCTGAAGAAAAAGTGTTGAAAGTTGCTTATGAAGTGTTGACTATTCAGCGTGATTTTGGGAATCGTGGCGATCGAAAATTAGCGAGACTAAAGTATACAGTTGATAAATTAACGGTAGATGGTTTCAAGTCTGAATTAGAAAAACGTGTTGGTTTTAAATTAGAGCCTTCTCAGCCATATCAATTTACGGAGCGTTCTGATATTTATGATTGGCGACAAGTGAATAATGGAACGTGGTATTACACTTTATTTGTGGAGAATGGAGTTGTACAGCCTAATCAGAAAGCATTTTTACATGAATTGGCTTTATTAAATATCAATAATTTCATTTTTACAGCGAATCAAAATTTATTGTTAGGTGAAATTTCGACTGAGAATAAAGCTAAAGTTGAACAGCTTTTAGAAAAATATTTTATTCACAAAGATATTAGTGAGCTTCGAAAAAATTCGATGGCGTGCGTGGCTTTACCAACTTGTCCATTGGCTTTGGCGGAAGCACAGCGTTATTTACCAGAATTAGTGACTAAAATAGAGCCTTTGTTAGAAAAACATCAACTTCAAAATGATGATATTTCTATTCGTATGACGGGCTGTCCAAATGGTTGCGGTCGTTCGTATGTTTCGGAAATTGGTTTTGTAGGGACTTCTGCTGGACATTATAATTTGATGTTGGGAGGCGATCGATATGGTGTTCGTTTGAACAAAATTTACAAAGAAAAAGTAAATGAAACTGAGATTTTGAATGAGTTAGACCAAGTTTTCGAAAGTTATACAAAAGAAAAAATAGACAATGAAACATTCGGAGATTTTACCTATCGAAAATATTTTTCGGTTAATTAAAAAACTGATGATTTTCGGATGTTTTTGTTTTGTATCGAAAAGTTTTGCTCAGAAAAATGTAACTCATCAAAATTTGTTGTGGTATGGTTACTATAATACGTTGGTGATAAACGAAAAATATTCGATTTTGAGTGAAATTCAAGAACGTCATTTTATAGATCCAAGTGCTCAACATCAATTGATTTTTAGATCAAATTTGCAACGAAAACTTGATGAAAATTGGAATGTTTCTGGTGGAATAACTTATTTTTTGCAAAGTCCAAATGATCCAAATTCCGAAAGTGATTTGATTGTTCCAGAAATTGGACCTGATATTGGTTTTGGTTATCAACAAAAGTTAAAAAAAATTACAATTAATCATCGTTACAAGGCTGAAGCAAGATTTTTTCATGATACAGAAAATGACGAATTGACAGGAGGTTTTCGTTTTTCTAATCTTCGATTTCGTTATCAATTAGGTATCGATATTCCTTTGGTTAAAGATCATAAAACCAATAAAAATAAATTGGTTGCGAAAATAAAAGATGAAATAATGGTTAATGTTGGACGAAAAATCGTGAAAAATACATTCGATCAAAATAGAATTTATGGTGCGTTGAATTATTCCTTTCATCCATCATTTTCCATAGAATTAGGATATATGAATTGGTATCAACAACGGAGTAGTGGGGTTGATTTTTATAACAGAAATATTTTCCGTTTATCGCTGTTTCATCAAATTTCGCTAAAACAAAATAAGAACAATGAAAAATAATTTATTTCCGATATTTTTAAAAACAGAGCATTTGCGCTTCCTGATTGTTGGAGGAGGAAATGTAGGATTAGAAAAGGTTTCGACGCTAATCAAACAAAATCCTTCGATCAATTTGAAAGTTGTAGCAAAGGAATTTAAACAAGAATTGAAAGATGTTTTTTCGCAATATCCATCAATTAAATACGAAACTCATACGTTCGAATCGAGTGATTTGGAAGATATAGATTTAGTGATTGTCGCAACCGATAATAAAGAAACTTCGAGAGAAGTGAAGCAAAAAGCAAATGCAAAAGGAATTTTGGTTAATGCAGCTGATCAGCCAGATTTGTGTGATTTTTATTTAGGTTCGATTGTGAATAAAGGTCATCTTAAAATTGCGATTTCCACTAATGGACAATCTCCTGTTATGGCAAAACGTTTGAGAGAGTATTTTTCTGATGTCATTCCAGATTCAATTGATGAAAACATTGAAAGTTTAAATAAAATTAGAAATAATCACAAAGGAGATTTTAATCAAAAACTAACCGATTTGAATCATTTAACTTCTTCATTTGAAGGAAAAAAATCGACTAAAAAATACAAATGTTTAGTGACCGAAATTACATTGATATTTTTTGCATTATTCTTAGGATATGCTTTGTCATCAATCGTAAGTTTTTCGGAAGCGAAAGATTTTGTGATTCACATTCCAAATGTTTTTTACATTATGTTGGCGGTTGGTTTTTTCGCTCAAATGGTCGACGGAGCCGTTGGTTTGGGATATGGTGTAACGTGTTCCACAAGCATGATGTTGTTTGGTGTTAATCTGCCTTCAATAAGTGGTAGTATTCATACTGCCGAAATGTTTTCGAGCGGAATTAGTGGTTTTTCGCATTATAGATTTGGAAATGTAAACAAAAAATTATTGTTGGCATTGGCTATTCCAGGCGTTATTGGAGCAGTTTCGGGATCATTATTATTGGTTTATTTGGGGAATAAATACGAAACCATTACTTACGGAATATTGGCTTCGTACACCTTAATCATCGGAATTCGATTAATTATTTTAGCATTCAGAAAAAAAATCGAACGCAAAAAAGTAAAACGAGTTGGGTTTTTAGGATTTGCAGGAGGATTTTTAGACGCCTTTGGTGGAGGTGGTTGGGGACCTGTCGTGACATCAACTTTATTAGCAAAAGGAAAAAAATCGAACTTAGTAGTAGGAACAGTTAGTTTAGCCGAGTTTTTTGTGACACTCTCTGCATCGTTGACTTTTTTTGCAGCTTTGGGCGTAAGTCATGGTTTTATCATTGCAGGTTTAATAATTGGAGGAGCTTTAGCAGCGCCAATTGCAGCGAAATTAGCAGGCAAAATACCTCAGAAAGTAGCTATTTTGGCTGTAGCTTTTTTAGTGATCACATTTAGTATTCGTATTCTTTTTAAAATTTTCTAAATTTTATATATCATTTCTAACAATCAAAACACTCTTCATCTCGCATGTTGAGTGTTTTTTATTGTTCATTATTTAAGACATATTTAGTTAAAATATATTTTGTGACAGGTTTCAATGTTTTACCATTTTCGGGATGTAAACCGTAATTTGTATAAAATTCTACTTCACCATTTTTCTTTGTATACCAAACTTTATCAAGTGCATTTTCAAAATTTAAAGTATCAGGTTTTGTGATTTTCTTCAATTGAAAAACAGTTTCGTTATATGGAACAGCATTCATTTGTGGAGAAGTTTCTTCGCATTCGATTTTTTCATAATGATTTTCTTTCCAAATCATACAAGACGAATTTTGATTGAATGAATTAAGAAATAATCCTCCACTAGCCAAAATAGTTGCAATGCCACTTCCAGCAATTATTTTATTTCGTTGAAGTTTTATTTTCTCAAAGAAATTATTCTTTTTTGATGGAAGATTAATTATTGATTCTTCTTCAGAAATATTATCATCTATTATTGGTTCTACCGATGCGATTTCTTCTACATTAACTTCTTTTTCATCACTTTTTGTCAGCTGATTTTTTTGATTAAAATCTCCAAAACTTTCATAATCGATATAATGTGCAAGAATATTTAATAAATCAGGACTTATTTCCTTCTTTAAATTATTTTCTTTCACGAAATCATCAAAATGTCGAGAGAAAGATTTGCTTGTTATAGGATAATTATAATCATCTGAAATTACTTTTTCTAAATGAACAGACATTCCATTTTTACTTGAACTCCCACATTCATTTTTTGCTTTCTCAAAAACTTTTTCGAATAGATCTTTTTTCGTAGACATTTCACTTTTAATTCTTTTACAAAGTAGACAAATTTTGGACAAAATAAATTACGGTTTCCCGTAAAACGGGCTGTCCAATAATTGTCCAAAACTTGTCCATTGTTTGTCTAACAGCGACTTTGTGTTCTGTATTTACTTTGCAATAGAAATCAAAACAAAAACAAAAAACTTGATTTCTGAAAACGTAGTCTCGAAAATAGTTGAGGTGATTTGAAGGGAAGCATTTTTCCTGAATTGTTCTCAAGGCTACAAAAAACTTCCCACTAAAGAAGCGCTTCTTTTTTTCTCGTGTACACTACTCGCAATCTGTTTTGTGAGGAAGAGCACCTATATCAAAAAATTAAAAATTTAAGCTATGTTACAATTATTATTCGCTTTATTGGGATTCTTTTTTCCAAATCAAAATGCAAACACAATTTCACAAGATCAACATCCAGTTGTACAAACTTCATCAGATAGTATAGATGGTGATACAAATGGTGAAACAGGAAGTACACCTCCAAAAAAATAAACTAAATGCGGATAGAGAAATCTATCCGTTTTTTATTTAGCTTTATTGAGTAAATACAATGATTTGAGAAAAATTTTATTTTTTGGTATTATACTTCTAATAACTTCATGTCAACAATCTAATAACAAAGAGATTGAACGTGATAATTTAGATAATAAAGCTTACGATACAGCTTGGGATTTTTATGAAAAAGAGGTGTATGATAGTGCTTATGTTTATTTTAATAAAGCATATTCAGAGTTTATTAAGAATATGAATAAGAATCAAGCAGCGAAATGTTTGATTAACATGGGATATATAAGTTATTATAAAGGAGATTGGTTTGGTAGTCAAGAATTGAATATAGAGGGAATAAAATTATTAAATCCTCAAATAAAAAGTGAAAAAGAAACGTTGTCAAGTGCATATAATAGTTTAGGACAGAGTACTCACGAATTAGGAATTTATAAAGAAGCTATAAATTATTATAAAAAAGCAATAGATTTTTCTACAGAAAAAGATGTTTATATTATCAATCAAAATAATATTGCAAATAGTTATCGTTATGATAAGCAGTATGATGAAGCTATAAAGATTTACCAGGAATTACTAAAAGATAAGAATACAACTGAAAATCAAAAAGAATATGCGCGAATTATTGATAATTTAGGATACACGAAATGGTTAAAAGACAATAAATCAAATGTTATAAATGAATTAAATAAAGCGTTAAATATTAGATTAAAGGAAAATGATTTGTGGGGACAAAATGCAAGTTATGCGCATTTAACAGATTATTTTTCAAATTTGGATCATAAAAAAGCATTGGATTACGCTCATAAAAGAAAACAAATTGCTTTCGAAAATAAGAGTGTAGGCGATAAATTAGAAGTTTATCAGCAACTAATTTTATTAGAAAATCCTACAAATGCAAAACAATATTTTGAAGCTTACCAAAAGCTAAACGATAGTATTCAGTTAGAACGTAACAGAGCGAAAAATCAATTTGCGTTGGTGCGTTATGATTCGGAGAAAAATCGTGCAGATTTTTTGAAAGCCGAAGCAGAAAACGAAAAGAAGAAAAATGATATTTTAAAACTTTATATTCTAATCGGTTTATTGATCGTCCTGTTTGTTTTTGGATATTTTTTGTACAGAAAAAGAAAGCAAAAATTAGAGCAAGAGAAAGTTTTGTTGCAACAAGAAAAGGTTTTGGAAGTCAAGAAAACGGAACTGAAATATTCGAAGAAAGTACACGATAAAGTGGCGAACGGAATTTATCATGTGATGTCTGATATTGAGAATAAATCAGAATTTAATCGTGATGAAATCTTAGATAAATTGGAAGTTGTTTATGAAATTTCGCGCGATATTTCTTATGACAAAATCGATGAAAATCAACAAGAAAATTTTGCCGAAAAATTAGCACAATTGATAAGTTCTTATGATTCGGAACAAGTCAAAATATTTTTGATTGGAAATGAAAAAGAACTTTGGAAAAAAGTAAAAGATTATGCTAAAACAGAGGTTTTCTTGGTGATGCAAGAATTGTTGACAAATATGAAAAAACATAGCGAAGCTTCACGAGTTATATTAAATTTTAAAGAAGAAAATCAGCAAATTATCATCAATTACTCGGATGACGGAATTGGAATTTCGGATTTAAAACCTAAAAATGGTTTGCAAAATACGGTTTCACGTATTTCTAATCTAAACGGAGATGTTATTTTTGAAACTGAAAATGTGAATGGTCTAAAAATTAAGATCAAATTTCCAATTCAATAACCTAAATAAAAAGTATGTTTAAAAAAGTATTAATTGCAGAAGATTTTGAGAGTTTTAATATTTCGGTTCAGAAAGTTTTAAAAGATTTACATGTAGAAAATCCTGATTATGCTTTTTATTGTGATGATGCATTCTTGAAAGTAAAAAAAGCATTACACGACAATCAACCTTATGATTTATTGATTTCTGATTTGTCTTTTGAAGAAGATCATCGCGAGCAAAACTTGAAAGGAGGAAGAGATTTAATTGAAGCAGTAAAAGCGATTCAGCCAAATTTGAAAGTGATTGTTTTTTCGGTAGAAAAGAAAGCGGATATGGTAGATAATCTTTTCAAAGAATACCATATAGATGGGTTTGTGGCGAAAGGAAGAGAAGATTCTAAAGAGTTGAAAAAAGCGATACAAACTGTTTTTGCGGGCGGAATGCATTTGGAATTGGATATGAAACGTAGTATAAAACAAAAAAATACGTATGAAATTACTTCGTATGATGTCACGTTAGTTTCTCTGCTTTCGAATGGAATTTTGCTAAAAGATATTTCAAATCATCTAAAACAAAATAATATTAAACCAGCAAGTCAAAGCAGTGTAGAAAAGAGATTGGGCTCATTAAAAGATTCATTACAAATTTCAAGTAATCATCAATTGGTTGCATTTTTTAAAGATTTGGGAAGTATTTAACCCAAATCTTTACACCATTTATCTACAAAAATCTGTTGCAATTGCTCAATTTCTTTTTCGTAAATCGTATTTTTTCGGGAACCAAAATAGAGTGTATTTTCCAACGGTTTTTCACCTTGCCAAACCAATTTTATTTTACCAGAATTTAGTGCTTCTTGACATAAAAAGTCAGGAACAATAGAAAAGCCATTTCCATCACTCAAACAACGAATAATAGAACTGATATTTGGAACGATATAATTAGGTTTGAAATCTGGATGTTCTTTAAAATTTTCCATCCAAAAATGTTTCAAATGCTCTATATCGGCGGCTGTGCTGTACCAAAGATTGTTTTTTAAGTCATTTTTTAGAGCTTTATAATCTTTGTGGTTTAAACTTTTTTCGATTGAAGTTAAATCTGTATTGTTTCCTGCGATCAAAATTATTCTTTCTTTCGAAAAAGGATGATAACAAAGATTTTTGTGGGTACTTTTTTGAGGTGTGATAACCAAATCTAATAAACCATTATCCAAATCTTGATGCATCAATTTATAATCTCCAAATTTGATGATTAGGTTAAAATCTAAATCAGAAACATGCTCTTCTAATGTATATTGAAAAGTTTCAAAACACATTCCGATGCTGATTGTTGCACGATCTTTATCAGCTCGTTTATGAAAATGTTGCTCCGCAGCAGCTAATTTTTGAATCGGTTCTAAAATAAAATTATACAAAATTTTTCCTTTTTCAGTCGGAACCATTTTTCGCGCCGATCGATCAAATAATTTGTAGCCCGTATAGGCTTCTAACGAATTGAGATGTAAGCTAACACCAGGTTGCGAAATAAATAATTGTTGCGCTGCAGCAGATAAAGTTCCAGTTTCATAAATTGCTTTAAACGTTCTGAACCATTCAAAATTTGATTGCATAATTTCTAAATTTTAATTTTCGTCATAAGGTAAATCCTCAGGATTTACATCAATATAATCGGGTTTTGGTAAGGTCGAAAGTCGATACGCTTTTATCGTTTTCAACTCCAATAAATTTGCTTTTACAATACGATGCATTCCGTCCATCAATTTTCCATCAGGACAAATAATTATTGGATAATTTAAGTCTGAATCATTAACCAATTTTATATGTTGTGTGATAGAACGACATGTCGGAGAATCTCCTTCTTCATTATACCAATAGGTTTCTTCAAACTCTTTTATTTTAGTCAAATCAATATTTTCGATTTCTAATTCCTTTGTTAGAGAAATTAGATTGTCTACATCCCACGCATATAATTTGTTATCAATTGTTCTAAAATGATATTGTTTTCTCATTCTATAATAATTATGATACAAATATATAATTTGAGTTATTTTAATAATAGAAAAACTTGTCGGAATTTTGTCTTATCAAAAAAGAAAATACAATGAAAAATGTTTTTATCATAAACGGCGGTCTTAAATATGCACATTCAGGCGGAAAGCTAAATCATTCTATTACAACTTGGTCAAAAGAAGTTTTAAAAGATTTAGGATTAAATATTCGAATAACAGATATTAATGATGAATTTGACCCAAAAGAAGAAGTTGAGAATTTTAAATGGGCAGATTTGATTATTTATCATGTGCCAATTTGGTGGTTTCAAGTTCCTTTTCGATTAAAGTTTTACATAGATGATGTTTTTACAGCAGGACACAATAATGGAATGTACGCAAGTGATGGCCGTTCACGAAAAAATCCTGCAATTAATTACGGAAAAGGTGGATTGATGCACGGAAAAAAATATATGGTAACAAGTACTTGGAACGCGCCAGAAGAAGCTTTTACGTTAGAAGGTGAATTTTTTGAGCAAAAATCTGTTGATGAAGGTGTTTTATTTGGATTTCATAAAATGAATGAATTTACAGGAATGACAAGATTGAATAGTTTCCACTTTCATGATATCGAGAAAAATGCAACGCTAGAGCGGATTGAAGCTTATCAAAATGAATACAAATCATTTTTGAAAGCTGAAATAGAGGATGAGTTTGCTGTGATTTAGAAAATTATAATTAAAACAAAACCCTCCATTTTAGGAGGGTTTTAAATTTTATTCTGCAAGAAGTTTTTTAATATCTTCTTTTAAAAATTCTATTTCAGGATGGTATTTTCCACCAAGAGAAGGTTCTTTTCCTTCAGGGTCTTTATAATTCAGTCCCGAATAAAACAACATTGGAACACCC
This sequence comes from Empedobacter sp. UBA7620, assembly GCF_002484185.1. NCBI lineage: Bacteria > Pseudomonadati > Bacteroidota > Flavobacteriia > Flavobacteriales > Weeksellaceae > Empedobacter > Empedobacter sp. UBA7620. The sequence goes on from NZ_DLJI01000031.1 coordinate 86,075, forward strand.
ATTTTATCATATCGACTTCTGATATTTCCTTGTTTATCAACCAATGCAAGTTTTCCACTATGATTTAGACCTTCGGCAGTTGTTTCATCTTTTCCAACATAAATATTGAATTTATCCGAAAGTTGTTCAATATTTTCTCGATTCGAAGTTAAATAATGCCAATTCGGAGATTTTACACCAATTTGTTTTGCATATTCTAACAATCGAGCAGGTGTATCTCGTTTTGGATCAATCGTAACCGAAATAAAACCAAGGTTTGCATCATTTATTTCATCTTCTATCGAACGTAAATTATGGCTCATCACAGGACAAATCGTTGGACAACTTGTAAAGAAAAATTCTACAACGTACACTTTTCCTAACATATCACGATTTGTAATCGTTTGATTATTTTGATTCGTCATCGAAAATTCTGGAACTTTCATTACGGTGTAAAGTTCGTCTTTTGGCTTATTTTTTAACCAAAAAACAGTTCCAATAACGCCTAAAATAATAACAATAACGGCTATTAATTGTTTATTCATGAATATGTTTTTCTGGATTTTTTAGAAATTCTTCTTTGCACATTGTCGAACAAAAACCATACGTTTTTCCTTGGTAATTAGCTGTATCACTCAAATGTTCCGCAGTTTTCATTCCGCAAATTGGATCAACTTCGTTCACAACCGCAACATCCAATTTAGTTGCTGCTTTCATTTCTTCGTGAGAAACATGTTTTACTTCAAAATTCTCTTGTTTTGGTTGCTCTTTGTTACAAGAAAATAATGCAAACCCTACTACGATTAAAGTGAATATATTTTTTAAGTTTTTCATTTTAAATTGTTTATTTGTTTTTAATTAAATTAAAATTCGTCAATTCGAGTGATTTTTAGAAATATTACTTCGATAAACTAAGTACAAGTATTTCTAAAAATTGTATCGAGAATTAAGATGAATTTTATTCGAATTGACGGTTTTTTTCATCGAAATCTAGAAATAAAAACTAAACAATTGGCGGATGAAAAACTAAACGAATAATATAATCAGAATTAATATCTAGATAATAATCAGTTGATAATTTATTTTTTTGCGTAAAATATTTTTTTGGAGAAATAATTTGTTTTTGAGGAACAATCGCATCTAAAATTTTGACCGAATTTTTGACAAAATGATTTTCTGACTGATTCTTTTCACTTTTCGAAATTTCATCTTTCAAATAGCAAAAACCATTACAAAGTAATTCAGGTTTTTCTCGATTTTCACAAAGTTCATTTGCGATTTCTTCATAATTCAAAACATAATCTATCACCGGCATTAAAGGACGAAATGCGATAGAAAATATGAGTGATATGAAAAATAATATGCGCAAAAAACTAATTTAGTGACAAATTTAACCAAATTGATTGAGGTTGAATATGATAAAATTTATGATTTTAAAAGAAAGATTTATCATAATCTTCACTTTTATGTTCTGTAAAATTTTTACCTTAAAAAAGATTTTACAATCTATAAATATTTATGAAAAAAAGTAAGATTTTAGATTTTACAACAACCGAAGAATTGATGAGCTTTTTAGTTGAAAATCAAGAAGAAAATCCTTTATATAAAAATGTTCTCAAGAAATTTGAATACGAAAATGAATTATTAAAACTGCAATCAGAATTAGTAAATCTTCAAAATTGGATTTCGACAGAAAAGAAAAAAGTTGCAATTATTTTCGAAGGACGAGATGCTTCAGGGAAAGGAGGAACAATTCGCCGTTTTCGCGAGCATCTTAATCCGCGTTCTATGCGTGTTGTTGCATTGAATAAACCTACAGAAGTCGAGCAAAATCAATGGTACTTCAATCGTTATATCAAAGAATTACCAAATGCTGGGGAAATTGTTTTTTTTGATAGAAGTTGGTACAACAGGGCGGTTGTAGAGCCAGTTATGGGGTTTTGTACAGAGCAACAATATGAGCAATTTATGGTGCAAGTTTCGGAATTTGAACATATGTTGTACGAATCTGGGACATATATTATCAAATTGTGGTTTTCTGTGACGAAAGAGGAGCAGCAAGCACGTTTTGATTCGAGGTTAAATAATCCGCTTAAAAAATGGAAATATAGTCCAGTTGATGCAAAAGGACAGGAACTTTGGGACGAATTTTCGCATTATATCAATCAAATGTTTACGCGGACACACAACTCTTTTTCGCCTTGGATTATTGTCAATGCAAATGATAAAAATGCGGCAAGATTAGAATCTATTCGTTATGTGCTTTCTTTGTTTAATTATAAAGGAAAAGAGGATGCTGAAGTAAATTTGATGGTGGATCCAAATGTGATTGAGCGTTATTATCGAATGGTAAAAGAACTGAATCATTAATTTTAAATAGTAAGAAAATGGAGTTAAAACCGAAAGATTTAAAATTAATCGAAACCAAAAAAGGTCTTGTTGGACTTTTGCAATCTGATCATGGGAAATTGAATTTTGCGAAAGCCTTGCGTACTGTAAAATATGAAAATAGGATAGAGCAATTACAAGAAGAATTGATAAAATTACAAACTTGGGTAGCCGAAAATAAACGGAAAGTAGTGATTGTTTTTGAAGGCCGAGATGCAGCTGGAAAAGGTGGCGCAATTCGTCGAATTGTAGAACATTTAAACCCTCGTGAGCATAGAATTATAGCACTTCCAAAGCCTAATGAAGTAGAACGTGGACAATGGTATTTTCAACGTTATGTTCGTCAACTTCCTCGTGAAGGAGAAATAGTCTTTTTTGATCGTTCTTGGTATAATCGTGCTGTTGTAGAACCTGTTAATGGTTTTTGTTCTAATGACGAATACGAAACGTTTATGAACGAAGTGAATGATGTCGAAAAAATGTGGATTAATTCAGCAATATATTTGATTAAAATTTATTTTTCGATTACAAAAGAACAACAAGCAAAACGTTTTGCAGATATTGTAAATTCACCAACCAAACGATGGAAGTATAGTTCTGTTGATCAAAAAGCGCAAGATTTATTTGATGTTTATTCCGCTTATAAAGATGTAATGTTTGAGAAAACAAATACAGATGTTGCTCCTTGGAAAATCATTGATGCCAACAAAAAGTACAAAGCTAGAGTAGAATCGATGGAATATATTTTGTCTAAAATACCTTATGAAGATAAAAATAAACGTATTTTGAAACATCAAAACTTAGAAGAAGAAAATTAATCATCAAATCTATAATTATGGCCGAATTTGATTTAAACGATTTAGAAAAAATAAATAATAAGCAAGAAATCATTGATTTTTTGGTTAAACATGATATTATAAAAGAAAAGAAGTTCAAAGAACAACTTGCTTATGAGAAAGAACTGAAGGAACTTCAAGAAAAATTGTTAGAAATACAATCTAAAGTTATTCAGGAGAATAAACGTGTATTAATTATTTTCGAAGGTCGAGATGCGGCTGGAAAAGGAGGAACAATTTCGAGAATAACAGAATTTCTAAATCCAAAAAAATATCGTGTTGAAGCATTACCAAAGCCGACCGAAATAGAACAAGGACAATGGTATTTTCAACGATATTTTAAAGAATTACCAAATGCAGGAGAAATCGTTTTTTTTGATCGTTCTTGGTACAATAGAGCGGTTGTCGAGCCAGTTTTTGGATTTTGTACAGAAGATCAACATTCAAAATTCATGAAACAAGTTGTAGAAGTAGAGAAGCTTTTGCAAGATGATGGAATTATTCTGATTAAAATTTTTCTTTCAATTTCGAAGGAAGAACAAGCAGAACGATTACAAGAGCGAAAAGATGACGAAATGAAACAGTGGAAATTAGGAGCATTGGATCAAAAGGCACAAGAGTTATGGGACATTTATACCAATTATATCGATAAAATGTTTCAACAAACAGGAACAGAAAGTTCGTCTTGGCTAGAAATTGTGACAGATGATAAAAAAGCTGCTCGACTTTTAGCGATGAAATCAATCATTGCTAAATTAGAAAATAAAACTTTTGAAAATGAATTAGTAAAAATTCATTCATAAAAGAAAGAGAATCATTTGTATAATCAAGATTTTTGATTAATTTTGCACCCACATTGTTCAACCTCTGACGAAAGACGTTTAAGTTGCTCAATTCTAATAAATTGAAATTATAATAATGGAAAATTTAGTAAAATACGTACAAGAGAAATACGTAGCTAAAAAAGAGTTCCCAGCTTTCGCAGCAGGTGATACTATTACAGTTTATCAAGAAATTACAGAGGGTGGAAAAACTCGTGTTCAGTTCTTTAAAGGGGTTGTTATCCAAAGAAGAGGACAAGGAACTACAGAAACTTTCACAATCCGTAAAATGTCTGGAGATGTTGGTGTAGAGCGTATCTTCCCAGTTAACATGCCAGCGTTACAAAAAATTGAAGTAAACAAAAAAGGTAAAGTTCGTAGAGCTCGTATCTTCTACTTCAGAGCATTACGTGGTAAAAAAGCTCGTATCAAAGACGCTGCTTACTAAAAACTGCTTTTTTAGGAAAAATATAAAATCCGTTCGATTATCGAACGGATTTTTTTATTTTAATAATTTTTTAAAAATCTTATTTCTCTATCCCATAATACTTATGACTTTTCTTTATCGCCCATTTTTCTTTGAAGTTAATCCATTTTCCTTGAAATAGTTTACGCATTAATTTATCGGTGTAACGCATAATAAAAACATGATAAACTGTATTCATTACTTGGAAAAACTCATTAGGAAAAGCACGTAAAGACATTGAGAATCCTGCTTCTAAATAGCGATTATAATGCCAATAACCACGCGGGATAAATAGCGCATCACCGTGATTCATGACAAAATCAAAACCTTTTGCGTGTTTTAAAGCAGGGAATTTTTCGTAATCGGGATGATCATAATCGATTTCGTAAATGGTATGTACCGAAAGTGGTACTTTATATAAAGCTTTGGATTGTTTTGGATCAAACAATAAAATTTGTTTATCTCCTTGAAATTGAAAATGAATAAAATCGGTCATATCTACATCATAATGCATCAAAACTTTTGCTTCACTTCCTCCAAAAAAAAGAGTAGGTAAACGCTCAAAATACTTTAAACCAAGATCAGGGTAAGTAAAATTTTTGAGTAATTCGGGAATTTTATCTTTGATAATAAAAAAGAAAATTCTTAAATCAGAGGGCTCTTTTTTGATTAAATCCACATACTCATTAAACTTCATATGCGTTGCAGGAGTATCCGAGCTTTTGTTAGCATCAGCAGGTTTGCTGTCATATAAAGGCACAATTTGTTCTCCAGCTTTTTCTTTGATATAATCGAGATTCCATTTGTCAAAATCCTTCCAATTCTTCGCATAACCTTTCAATAACAAAGGTTTTCTTTTTTTGAGATAATTTTTGATAAAATCTTCTTTCGAAATTGATTCAACTGTATCAATAGCTTGAAATTGCATACGTTTTAAAGTATTGGATTACTCAAAAATAGAGAATCTATCTGAATTAAAAACAAAAAAGCCAACATATTGTTGACTTTTCATTTATTCTGTTTCTTTAACCATTCGAATCAGATGCGCCATATTCCGGATGACGCTATAATGTTTTTTAACAAATGGATTTTCTTTGTTCCAAACATATCCTGCTAAAACAGCACAAATTTTTTCTTTGACATCAGGATTTTCAGGTTGATGGAAAAATAATTCTTGCAAATTTCCGGTATACCATTCTTGTACATAAGTGGTAAAAACATCGATTCCTTCTTTCATATAATCTTCGTAATCGGTTTGCCAATCAACTTTTTCACCATTTATTTCTTTAATAGCAAGTTTCGCAGCTTTCAAACCACTTTCTGTTGCGAAACAAACGCCAGAAGAGAAAACAGGATCTAAAAACTCGGTACTATTTCCTGTTAAAACATAACCATCGCCAAACATTTTAGTTACCGCAGCAGAATAATTTTTTAACCAAATTGGATTAAATTCAAATGGTAAATTACCAAAGCGATTGACGTAAAAATCGGATTTTTGAATTGCATTTTGCAAAGCTTCCGTTGTATCTTGATTGGTTGATAATTGATTAATATAATCTGTTGGGCCAACGATTCCGACACTTGTTTTTCCATTCGAAAAAGGAATTACCCACAACCAAACTTTTGTTTCGATAATATCAAATGAAATCTGCGTTCCCTCTCGACCTTTAGGGCGACGAACATCATCAATATGCGTGAAAATTGCTGAATGAGGATTTAGTTTTGATGGGCTATCAATATTTAATAATCGTGGTAAAACACGACCATATCCACTCGCATCAATTAAAAATTTTGCATTGATTTGATAAGTTTCTCCATTTTGTTTTTTAACAGTTGTAATCGAGTTTTTTCCTTCAAATTGAACATTAATTACCTCTTCATTAAAACGTAAATCAGCACCTTTGTCTATAATTGCATCAGCTAAAGTCATGTCAAAATCAGCGCGTGGAACTTGCCAAGTCCAATCTTTTCCTTTACCAAATTTTTTACTGAAATCGAAAATACAAATCTGTTCACCTCGAATAAATCTCGCACCAGGTTTTACTTCGAAATTTTGTTTCTCTAAATATGGTAACAATCCAGCTTCTTCGAAATGATCCATAGAGCGAGGGATTAAACTTTCACCTACAACAATTCTCGGAAATTGAGTTTTTTCTAAAACAATAACTTTAATGTTTTTTTCTCTTAAATAGGCTGCTGCAACCGATCCCGAAGGTCCTGCACCGATGATTAAAACATCTGTATTTTCAATCATGACTTTTTGTATAGTTTTTTAATTATTTTTGCAACTGATTGAGGGAGTAAATAACCAAAATCGATAAATCTTTTACCTAATCAATAACATGACAAAATTAACAATTGACACTATAGAAAACATACTTTTTGAGAATAAAAAATTATTGCTCGATAAATCAACATTTGATCGTGTGGAGAATAGTTTTAAATTCCTGAAAGAATTTTCAAAAAATAAAATAATTTACGGCGTAAATACAGGTTTTGGACCAATGGCACAATATCGTATTGAGGATGAAAATACAATTCAGCTTCAATATAATCTAATCAGAAGTCATTGTACAGGAATTGGAGAACCGTTGACGTTAGACCAAACAAAAGCTGCGGTTATTGCACGTTTTAATACGCTTTCGTTGGGATATTCTGGGATTCATCCTTCAGTTTTAGTATTGATGCAAGAATTAGTAAACCGTGATATTTTACCTGTCATTTATCAACATGGAAGCGTTGGTGCTAGTGGAGATCTGGTTCAATTGGCGCATTTGGCTTTGACATTAATTGGAGAAGGAGAAGTTTTTTATAAAGGAGAAATCAAATCGACGAAAGAAGTGTTTGAACTTGAAAATCTTCAACCAATAGAAGTTCATATTCGCGAAGGTTTATCAATTATGAACGGAACTTCGGTAATGACGGGAATTGGAATGGTAAATTTGATTAAAGTTAATCAATTAATTAATCTTTCGATTACGTTAAGCTCGATGATGAATGAAATTGTACAATCTTTTGATGATCATTATTCAAAACCGTTGAACGAGGCTAAACAACATGTTGGTCAACGTTATGTGGCGAATAAAATGACCGATTTTTTGAATGATAGCAAATTAGTCAAAAAACGTGCAGACGAATTATATCAAGAACGTACTGAGAAAATTTTTGAAGAAAAAGTACAAGAATATTATTCGTTGCGTTGTGTTCCTCAGATTTTAGGACCAATTTATGATACTTGGAATGCCGCGAAAGAAGTACTAGAAAATGAAATAAATTCGGCGAGTGATAATCCAATTATCGATGTTGAAAATCAAACTGTTCATCATGGAGGAAATTTTCATGGCGATTATGTTTCATTAGAATTGGATAAATTAAAATTGGCTGTTACGCGTCTATCAATGCTAAGTGAACGTCAATTAAACTATTTAGTCAATCCAAAAATCAATAATATTTTACCACCTTTTGTCAATTTAGGAACGCTTGGTTTTAATTTCGGTTTGCAAGCTGCTCAATTTACGGCGACTTCTACAACAGCTGAAAATCAAACACTTTCTACGTCAATGTATGTGCATAGTATTCCAAACAACAATGATAATCAAGATATTGTGAGTATGGGAACAAATGCGGCTACGATTTGTGCAAAAGTGATTGATAATACGTTCGAAGTGTTGACGGTTCAGAGTATGGCTGTAACGCAAGCGATAGAATTTCTACAAATACAAGATAAATTATCTTCGAAAGGGAAAGCATTTTATGATTCGATTCGTAAAATTGTTCCTGTATTTAAAGAAGATGAGGTGATTTATCCTTATCTTAAGGAAGTTAAAAAATATTTACTAAATAATAAAGTAAACTAAAGCATGAAATGTGCAATTGTAACAGGTGGTTCTCGTGGAATTGGAAAAGCAATTTGTTTGAAAATTGCCGAAGAACATGATTATCATCTTTTGATAAATTATAATTCGAATGAAGCTGCTGCGTTAGAGACTTTGAAAGAAGTTGAAGCATTAGGAGGAACAGGAGAAATTTTAAAATTTGATGTGGCTGATGCAAATCAAACGCAACAAGTTTTAACCGAATGGACAGAGAAAAATACAGATGCAATTGTAGAAGTTATTGTAAACAATGCAGGTATTACGAAAGACAATTTGTTTATGTGGATTTCTCAAGAAGATTGGTCAAATGTGATTAATACAAGCTTGAATGGTTTTTACAACGTAACTCATTTCTTTATTAATCCATTATTGAGAAATAGATTCGGAAGAATTGTTAATATAGTTTCTGTTTCTGGTTTGAAAGGAACGCCAGGACAAACAAACTATTCTGCTGCAAAAGCTGCTGTGATAGGTGCTACGAAAGCATTGGCACAAGAAATAGCAAAACGTAATGTAACTGTGAATGCTGTTGCACCAGGTTTTATCGAAACGGATATGACAGATGAATTGGATCAACAAGAATTAAAGAAGTTGATTCCAGCAAATCGTTTTGGAAAAGCCGAAGAAGTTGCTGATTTGGTAAGCTTTTTGGTTTCTAAAAAATCGAGTTATATCACAGGAGAGGTTATTAATATAAATGGAGGAATTTATTCTTAGATAAAATGAGTCAAAGAGTAGTAATAACAGGAATGGGCATCTATTCTTGCTTAGGAACATCATTAGAAGAGGTAACAGAATCTTTGCGTCAAGGAAAATCAGGAATTATTTTTGATGAAGTACGCAAAGAATTTGGCTTTAAATCAGCTTTGACGGGAACTGTTCCAGTACCAGATTTGAAACCTTTTTTGAATCGTCGACAACGAATTACAATTGGTCAAGAAACAGAGTTCGCTTATATGGCAACTTTAGAAGCGTTGAAAAATGCTAATTTGACGGAAGAGTATATCAAGACTAACGAGGTCGGAATTATATATGGAAACGATAGTGTTTCAAAAGCAATTATTGATGCAATAGATATTGTTCGTGAGAAAAAAGATACTGAATTAATTGGTTCTGGAGCGATTTTCAAGTCAATGAATTCTACTGTAACCATGAATCTTGCAACAATTTTTGAGTTGACTGGAATTAGTTTTACGATTAGTGCAGCTTGTGCAAGTGGTTCGCATTCGATTGGATTAGGTTATATGATGATCAAAGATGGTCTGCAAGATATGATTATTTGTGGAGGAGCACAGGAGATTAATAAGTATGCAATGGCAAGTTTTGATGGTTTGGGTGTTTTTTCCGAAAATGAAGCAAATCCTACACAAGCTTGTCGTCCTTTCGATAAAAATCGTGATGGATTGGTGCCGAGTGGAGGTGGAGCAACATTGATTTTAGAAAGCTATGAATCCGCAGTAAAACGTGGTGCGCCAATTATTGCTGAGGTTTTGGGTTATGGTTTTTCGTCGAATGGTGGACATATTTCTACGCCAAATGTAGATGGGCCAGCAATTGCAATGAATAGAGCGTTGAAACAAGCAAAAATTTCTGCTGATGAAATTCAATATATCAATGCACATGCGACTTCTACGCCAGTTGGTGATGCGAACGAAGCAAAAGCGATTGACCAAGTTTTTGGAAAAACGAAACCTTTTGTAAGTTCTACAAAATCGATGACGGGACACGAATGTTGGATGGCAGGAGCAAGTGAGATTATTTATTCTAACTTAATGATGATGAATAAATTTATTGCACCAAATATTAATTTCGAAGAAGCAGACGAAGATTCAGTTAAATTAAACATTGTTAAAGAAACCTTAAATAAAGAATTTGATGTATATTTGTCGAATTCTTTTGGATTTGGTGGAACGAATTCTGCCTTAGTAATTAAAAAATTTAACTCCTAATATGGTGAAAAGTAAAATCGCTGAAAAATTAAATGCTATCTTAATTGATGAATTTGAAGTTGATCCTTCTGTGATTTCAGAGGAAAAAAATATTAAAGAATCTTTAGATTTAGATAGTTTGGACTATGTTGATTTAGTGGTAATCATTGAATCTAATTTCGGTGTGAAATTAATTAAAGAAGATTTTCAAAATATGATAACTTTTGAAGATTTCTATGCAATTGTAGAACAAAAGTTAGAGAATAAATAACAGATATGAAACAATGGGATGGTCGTTCTAAAGGAACGGTCCTGGGATACAAAATATTTGTCAACGTTATGAAAAAGCTCGGAATTAAGGCTGCTTACTCAGTCTTAATTTTTGTAGCTTTTTATTATTTTATAACGGCTTATAGCAGTAACAAATCTATTTACGAATACTTTCGTTATCGATTAAATTTTTCGGTTTTCAAATCAATTTTAAGTGTTTACAAAAGTTACTATACTTTTGGACAAGCCTTGATTGATAAAACAGCGATTAATGCAGGTTTACGTAACAAATATTCGTACGAATTTGATGGAATAGAATTATTAAGAAATCTATTGAATCAAAAACAAGGCGGAATCTTAATAAGTGCACATGTTGGTAATTTCGAAGTTGCTGAACATTTTTTTGCAGATATTGACTTTGATTGTCAAATTAATTTGGTTACAACAGATTTAGAACGAAATGTTATCAAAGAATATTTAGAAAGTATTTCGAAGAAACCTTCGGTAAAGTTTATCTTGATTCAAGAAGATTTATCACATATTTTCGAAATTAATAATGCGCTTAGTCGAAACGAATTAATTTGTTTTACGGGAGATCGTTATTTTGAAGGAAATAAAACGATGTCAGAAGTTCTTCTTGGAAAAGAAGCAAATTTTCCTGCAGGACCATTTTCTATTGCTTCTCGCTTGAAAGTGCCTGTCGCTTTTGTGTATGTTATGAAGGAAAAAAATCTACATTATCATTTATATGCGCGTCAAGCAAATTTCAAACATCGTGATGCAAATGCACTTTTGAAAGAGTTTTGCGTCAATCTTGAAACTATTGTAAAAAAATATCCTTACCAATGGTTTAATTATTTCGATTTTTGGAAGTAAATTAGAGCAGAATATGAATTTTCAAACCACTAAAAAACCTAAACCTTTACATGAAATGCAAAGTATTAGTTGTTTATTACTCGCAGTCAGGACAGTTAAAAGAAATTGTCGATCAAACAACATATGATTTAGTTCAAAACCAAGATATTAATTTAACGAAATACAAAATAGAAATGGAAGAGGAGTTTCCTTTTCCGTGGGATTTTTATTCTTTTTTTAATGCTTTTCCAGATAGTTTTCTTCAAAAAGATAAGAACATTAAACCAATTCCGACAGAAATCTTGAATCAGAAATATGATTTGATTTTACTGTATTATCAAGTTTGGTTTTTATCGCCATCTATTCCAATAAATTCGTTTTTAAGGGATAAACAAACACAACAAATTTTAGAAAATTCTAAAATAATTACAATTAGTGGTTCGCGAAATATGTGGTTCTTGGCACAGGAAAAAATCAAAACAATCTTGAAAGAACGCCAAGCAAAATTAGTTGGAAATATTGCATTGGTCGATCATACGCCAAATTTAGTAAGCGCCATGACAATTGTAAATTGGATGTTTTCGGGCGTTAAAAAACGAATGTTCAATTTATTGCCTTTGCCAGGAATTAGTGAAAAAACTATTCAGGAAAGTAGAAGATTTGGTAAAATTATTCTAAATTCAATCCAAAATAATAATTACTCTAATCTACAAGAAAACTTAATTCAATCTGGAGCCGTTGAGGTAAAACCTTTTTTAGTTTCTGTGGATACAAAAGGAAATCGAATGTTTAAAGTCTGGTCTAAAATTATTGATTCTAAACAAGGTATACAGCGAGAAAAGTATTTGAAATTCTTTTATTATTATTTAATTTTAGCTATTTGGATAATATCTCCACTAGTAAATTTGTTATATATTATATTTTATCCGTTCAACTATTTTAAATACAAAAAACAGGTAAAATATTTTCAAGGAATAGAATAATATGCAAAATGTATATATAACGAAAACGTCGAAGTTTTTGCCAAATCAACCAATTTCAAATGATGAAATGGAAGATTTTTTAGGAAAAATTAATCAAATTCCTTCAAAAGCTCGTAGAATCGTTTTAAGAAATAATGGAATCAAAACGCGTTATTACGCTCTCGATAAAACTGGAAATGTCACACATTCTAATGCCGAATTGACGAGTAATGCAATAACAAATTTATTTGATGCACAGTTTACAAAAAATGAGGTAGAAGTGTTGTCGTGTGGGACTTCAACGCCAGATTTGTTGTTGCCTTCTCATGCAGCGATGGTGCATGGTTTATTGCAAAATAATGTTTCGATAGAGTTAAATTCTTCTTCGGGAGTTTGTAATTCGGGAATGAATGCGCTGAAATTTGGCTATCTTTCAGTAAAGTCGGGTAATTCTAAAAATGCAATTTGTTCAGGTTCTGAGCGAGTTTCTACATAGATGAAAGCTGAAAAATTTGAGCATGAACTTGAGAATTTGAAAGAATTAGAAGAACAACCAATTATAGCATTTAAAAAAGATTTTTTACGTTGGATGTTATCGGATGGTGCCGCAGCTTTTTTATTGCAAAATCAACCAAACGAAGATTCTATTTCGCTTAAAATTGAATGGATGGAATCTTATTCTTACGCGCACAAATTGGAAACGTGTATGTATGCCGGAGGTGATAAATTACCAAATGGAGAAATGAAACCTTGGAGCGATTTCTCTTCGAAAGAATGGTTGAAAGAATCCGTTTTTTCATTGAAACAAGATGTCAAAATTCTGAATGATAATATTTTGATAAAAGGTGTAGAAAGCATGAAAGCTGCAATGGATAAACATCAATTATCTTCAAATGAAATTGATTATTTATTGCCGCATGTGTCGTCAAATTATTTTGTTCAAGGTTTATATGACGAATTTTGTAAGAAAGACATTCATATTCCGTTAGAGAAATGGTTTATGAATTTAAGCAAAGTTGGAAATGTGGGTTCAGCGTCTGTTTTTTTGATGCTTGACGAACTTTTTCAAGACGGAAACCTTAAAAAAGGAGATCGTATTATGCTTTGCGTACCAGAAAGTGGTCGTTTTTCGTATTCGTACGCTTATTTAACAGTCGTTTAAAAAATGAATAAAATACAATTACCCAATCATACGATAGAATTTATCAAACAATTGATTCCACAACGCGAACCAATTATAATGGTAGATGCTATTTTTGAATATGAAGAGGGAAAAGTTGTTGGAGGCTTAACGGTCAAAAACGATTCGATTTTTGTCAAAAATAATCAATTGATAGAATCTGGAATTTTAGAACACATGGCACAAACAGTTGCTTTGTATACAGGTTATCAATTTTATATTCGAAATGAATCGGCTCCAACTGGATATATTGGCTCGATGAAATCAATAGAGATTAATCGTTTGCCAAAAGTGAATGAAAATTTAACAACAACAGCAACTATTTTGCACGAAGTAATGGGAGTGACTTTGGTTTCGATTGAAACAAAGATAGAAGGAGAAGTAATTGCAAAAGGAGAGATGAAAACAGTGATTGCAGAAACATAATTTTATGAAAGTAAATCAGCAAATTGATATTCAACAATTTCTTCCGCATCGTGAACCAATGCTTTTTGTAGACACGATTTCTTGGATTGAGAAAACCTATGTTGAAGCTTTATTTACGATAAAATCGGATCAATTATTTATTCAGAACGAATATTTTACTGAAGTCGGTTTATTGGAAAATATGGCGCAAGTTTGTTCGACAATTATCGGACAAAACTATTTTATCAATTTTTCTGATGTACACAAAGGCGATGTAATCGGCTTTATTAGTACGATTAAACAAGCCGAAATTATGCAATTACCAAAAGTTAATCAAACCATTATAACAAAAGCAACGTTGTTAGAAGTTTTTGATTACGATGAATTTACAATTAGTTTGATGCAAGCAAAAGTTATCTTGAATGACGAAGTAATTGCGATAGCTACAATGAATTTAATGCTTCAAAACCATAAAAAATGAAACAATCAGAAGTACCACAAGATAAAGGACATCTCAAGGATTTCAACGAAGTTTATTACGCAATTGATGAACAGGGAGAGTTTTCTCAAACATTGAGTGCGGGTTGGGAAGCAAAAAATATTGTTCAATCCGAAACTTTAAAAATTTTGGATGAACGCACAGAGGAAGCAAGACAAAAAGTAATGGATGGAAAAGCAAGTCCAATTTTATATTTCATGGAATTGAAACGCATGGATTGGGAAATTTTGTCTAATTATGTCGGAATTTGGAAGATTTTTGTCAAAAGACATGCAAAACCAACTGTTTTCTCAAAATTAAAAGAATCAACACTAAAAAAATATGCCGAAGCTTTTGAAATTTCGGTTGATGAATTAAAAAACTTTGATGGAAACCATAACTGATTTTAAACATTTTCAATCAGCACATTGCGAAAATGGAGTTGCCTCCAACTTATTAAAAAATAAAGGAATTGAGATTTCAGAACCGATGATTTTTGGGATTGGTTCTGGTCTTTTTTTTGTGTTTTTACCTTTCTTAAAAGTTAATCATGCGCCTGCGATTAGCTATCGTCCAATGCCAGGAATGATTTTTAATCGTGCAGCTAAGAATCTTGGTATAAAGGTTAAACGTCATAAATTTCGCTCTACAAAATCAGCTCAGACTTTCTTAGATGAGCAACTTTTAGCCAATCGACCTTGCGGTTTACAGGTTGGTGTCTACAATTTGACATACTTTCCTGAAGAATATAAATTTCATTTTAACGGACATAATTTAGTTGTTTTCGGAAAGCAAGATCAAACGTATTTAATCAGTGATCCTGTGATGCAAGAAACGACAAAATTGACTGAAAATGAGTTAGAAAAAGTTCGTTTTTCGAAAGGAGTTTTAGCACCAAAAGGACATTTATATTATCCTGAATTTATTCCAGAAAATATAGATTTTGAGAAAGCAATCAAAAAAGGAATCAAGAAAACGTGTCGCGAAATGTTAGCGCCAGTTCCGATTGTTGGTGTTCGTGGAATTAGAATGGTTGCGAAACGAATCAAAAAAATGCCAAAGAAAATTGGGAACGCAAAGACAAATTATTTTCTGGCACAAATGATTCGAATGCAAGAAGAAATTGGAACAGGAGGTGGTGGTTTTCGATATATTTATGCTGCTTTTTTACAAGAAGCTTCGCAAAAATTGAATCAACCAAATTTGAATGATTTTGCCTTAGAAATATCTGAAATAGGAGATAAATGGCGAGATTTTGCTCTGAATGCATCAAGAGTTTATAAAAAACGGAACAATTCGCAAGATATTTACGATGTGATTTCGGATCAATTATTGGAATTAGCCGATTTGGAAGAATCGTTTTTTAAACGTTTAAGAAAAGCAATTTAGCCACAGATGATTGAAATTGAAAAACTATATAAAAAATATAAAAATTCTGATGTTTTTGCGTTAGAAGATTTTTTTTTGACGATAAAACAGAACGAAATTCACGGTTTACTTGGTCCAAACGGAGCAGGAAAAACAACCTTGATGTCGATACTTTCTGGATTGATTAAACCAACTTCTGGTAATGTTGTGATTCAGAATTTAAATCAAAAAACAGATTTAAAAAAGATTCAGAAAATCATTGGAATTGTTCCGCAAGAATATGCATTGTATCCAACTTTGACGGCAAGAGAAAATTTAGAATTTTTTGGGAAAATTTATAAAGTTCCTTCAAAAGAATTACACGAAAAGATTCATCTTTTGACTGAAAAAGTAGGAATGAATAAGTTTTTAGATATAAAAATTGATTCTTTTTCGGGAGGAATGAAGCGTCGTATTAATTTATTGGCAGGAATTCTTCATCAGCCAGAAATTCTCTTTTTAGATGAACCAACTGTTGGCGTTGATATTCAATCAAAAATTGCGTTATTGGATTATTTACAAGAATTGCATCAGCAAGGAATGTCGATCGTTTACACATCGCATCACATGGCAGAAGCCGAAGATTTTTGTACGCAAGTTACGATTATGAATCAAGGAAAATCGATTGTAACAGCTGAACCGAAAGAATTAATCAAGCAAGTAAATGCGTATAATTTGGAGGAAGCTTTTGTTAATTTAACTAAATTATCTTGATATGTTGAGCCAACTTTTAGCATGTATTAAGAAAGAAATTTTGTTACTCATTCGCGATATTGGCGGATTGGTGATTCTTTTTATTATGCCTTTGATTTTGGTTATTACGGTGACTAAAATTCAGAAAAGTACTTACGATTCTTTTGCAGAAGCGAGTATTCCGGTGCTATTTATTGATCATGATCAAGATAGTATTTCCGCACTTGTAAAAAAACATATTTCAAATTCAGGAAATTTAAAAATTGTAACTGAATTAAATGGAAAAAAATTAACGGAAGATGAACTAAAAACTGAAGTTTTTAAAGGTAAATACCAAGTAGGAATTGTAATACCAGCGCGATTGTCAAAAGATTTGAATTATAAAATCAATCAAAATGTTGAGAAAATTCTGAACGAATTTGCTTTTGATAGCACGCAAGTGAAATATAATCAACAAGTTAATCCAAAGACGATTAAATTATACTTTGATCCCGCGACTTCGCTGGCTTTCAAAGAAAATGTGTCGAATGTTTTGGATAAATTAATTACAGATACCGAGAATAAAAGTATTTACAAAGCATTTCAACAAGAAATGGGATCTGATGATTTAGGCTTTCAAAATGAGAAGTTTATTCATTTTCAAGAGATTGTTCCTGAAGATTCTAAATCAGTTTTGAAACCAAATGTTACACAACATAATGTGCCAGCATGGACATTATTTGCGATATTTTTTATCGTAGTTCCGCTGTCAATCAATATTGTAAAAGAGAAAAGTTTAGGAACACACATTCGATTATTAACAAGTCCAATGCCTTATTCTGTGCAAATTATAGGTAAAACGATTACGTATTTAATCATAAGTTTACTACAATTTACCATGATTTTATGTGTCGCTAAATTAGTTTTTCCATTAATTGATTTACCAGGTTTCAAAACGGATGGCATATTATTTTCGATTTACGGATTAACTGTATTCGCTTCTTTAGCAGCAATTGGATTAGGACTTTTAATTGGTACAATTGCGAAAACTCAAGAACAATCTGCACCTTTTGGAGCGACTTTGGTGGTTATTTTAGCTGCAATAGGCGGTGTTTGGATTCCAGTTTTTGCGATGTCAGATTTTATGCAACATTTCGCGAAAATATCACCGATGAATTGGGCACTTGATGGCTATTATAGTTTAATCCTGAGAAATCAATCTTTTCTTCAGATAGTTCCGAATATTATTTTGTTAACTTTGTTCTATATTATTACCTTGTTTGCCGCTATATATTATGATAAGTTCAGAAGAGAAGATTAAAACATTAGTACATAATTCCAATTTCGCAGTACGATTTAATGAAACCGATCCGTTGGGAATCGTGTGGCATGGGAATTATATTACGTATTTTGAAGATGGAAGGGAAGCTTTTGGGCGTCATTTTGGGATTAGTTATTTGGATATTCAGAAAAGTGGATTTGTAACACCAATTATTAAGTCGATTTGTGAACACAAATTTCCGTTGAAATATGGTGATATATGTAGAATAGAAACGACTTTTGAAGATACTTTGGCAGCAAAAATGATTTTTAAATTCAAGATTTTCAATCAAGATGAAAAGTTAGTTTGTATTGGAGAAACAATTCAAGTTTTTTTAGACAACGAAGGAGATTTAATGTTAACATTACCACCATTTTTTGAAGAATGGAAGAAAAAAGTAGGATTGTTGTAATGGAAAAAGTTTACATTAATCGTGCGAATATTTTAACGCCTTTCGGAAATTCTATTCAAGCGAATTGGAATGAATTAGTGAAAGGAAATTCTGCTGTTTCTGAAATTGATTCTTTTGGACATTTAAAAAATTTTTATGCTGGAAAAATTGATGATGAAATTTTCTTAAATTTAAAAGAGCAAGTTGAAGATAATCAGATTTATACTCGATTAGAATTATTTGGGATTTTAGCTCTTCAATCTATTATTGATAAATCCAAAATTTCACAACGAACTGCTTTTGTAATTTCAACAACAAAAGGTAATATTGATCAACTTTTTGATTCGTTAGAAAAAGCTTCAATTCCAAATTTTGCAAAGAAGATTGCAAACTATTTTGGATTTAAAACTGAACCAATTATTGTTTCAAATGCTTGTGTTTCGGGAGTTTTAGCGGTTAATATAGCAAAGCGTTTCATCGAAATGGATGAGTTTGATGATGCATATGTTTTGGCTTTGGATGAGTTGACAAATTTTGTTTTGACAGGTTTCAATTCATTTCAAGCAATGGATTTTGAGTTGTGTAAACCATTTGACAAAGATAGAGTAGGTGTGAATTTAGGTGAAGCTGCCGTTTGTGTTTATCTTTCTAAAAATCAAGAAAAGAATAGTTTTCAGATTTTGGGTGAAGCTTCAATTAACGATGCAAATCATATTTCTGGACCATCTCGAACGGGTGAAGGCTTGGTGTTGAGTATAGAGTCGGCGATGAAGGAAGCGAATATTTTATCAAATGAAATAGATTATATTTCGGCTCATGGAACGGCCACTTTGTATAATGATGAAATGGAAGCAATTGCTTTTAATCGTTTACAAATGGAATCGATTCCGACAAATAGTTTTAAAGCTTTTTATGGACATACATTAGGCGCTTCTGGATTGTTAGAATTGATTATTTCGATGAAGCAATCACAAGAAAATTTGATTTTGAAAAGTCATAATTTCAATGAATTAGGAGTTTCAGTTCCATTAAATGTTTTGAAAGAAAATCTTCAAAAAGAAGTCAATATTATTTTGAAAACTTCATCTGGTTTTGGAGGAAGTAATGCTGTAATTATTCTAAAAAAAGTTCAGAATGACTAAAGTTGAGATTAAAAACGAACAAGTTTGGTTGAATGATGAACTTTATTTTGAAGATTCTTCAGGAGATTTTGGTATATTTTCGAAAAATTTCTTCAAATCTTTCGAGATTGATTATCCAAAATTTTATAAAATGGATCATCAGAGTGAATTAGCTTTTTTAGCTGCCGAAATTTTATTGAAAGATGAAAATACATTGAACGAAAATCAAGATATTGCATTGGTTTTTGCAAATCGAAATTCGAGTTTAGAATCAGATTTGAAAGATCAACAAAGTATTCAATCTACGGATGAAATTTTTCCGAGTCCAGCAGTTTTTGTTTACACATTAGCAAATATTTGTTTGGGTGAGGTGAGTATTCGTCATCGATTGAAAACCGAAAATGCTTTTTTTATTTCGGAAAATTTTAATGAAGAACAATTAAAAAAGTATGCGAATTATTTAATTCAAAAAAATAAAGCAAAGAAAGTTGTTTTGGCTTGGATAGATTATTTACAAGGTGATTACGAAGCGAAAATGTACTTAATAGATTAAAAACAATATTAGTTAACAATAAAAATACTATGGAAAATTTAATTAACGATTTGAAAGTTAAAATCATTGAAATTTTAAATCTTGAAGATGTATCAGTAGAGGATATCAAAAATGATGATCCTTTATTTGGAGATGGTTTGGGATTAGATTCAATCGATGCTTTGGAGTTGATTGTTTTATTGGATAAAGAATATGGAATCAAAATTACAGATCCAAAAGAAGGAAAAACGATCTTTCAATCGGTAGGAGTAATGGCAGATTATATTGAGAAAAATAGAACAAAATAATGCATAAAAAAGTTGCAATAACAGGAATGGGAATTATTTCGGCAATTGGTAAAAATGTCGAAGAGAATTTCGATTCATTAATTCATCAAAAGCATGGCTTATCACGCCTCGAAAATTTTGATTCTATTCATAAAAATGAAATTTTTGTAGGAGAAATTAAATTATCGAACGATGAATTAGCAACTTTTTTAAATTTATCTCCAGAGAATAATTTCTCTCGAACAGTGATGTTAGGACTAATTGCTGTGAAAGAAGCTCTGCAAAATGCAGGAATCGAAAACGTAAATGAAGTCAGAACTGGATTGATTTCTTCGACAAGTGTGGGAGGAATGGATAGGACAGAAAATTACTTTTTGGATTATGAAAATTTGCTTGAAAAACAAAAGTACATTTCGAGTCATGATGCTGGCGCTTCTTCCAATCAAATTTCAAATGAAATCGGTTTGAAAGGCTTTGTTTCGACAATTAGTACTGCTTGTTCTTCGGCTGCGAATGCGATTATGTATGGCGCGCGCTTGATTAATTCAGGTAAATTGGATCGAGTGATTGTTGGCGGAACGGATGCATTGTCAAAGTTTACCATGAATGGATTCAAAAGTTTGATGATTCTGAGTGATGAATTTAATCAACCTTTTGATGAAAATAGAAAAGGTTTGAATCTTGGTGAAGCAGCTGCTTATTTGGTTTTAGAATCAGAAGAATTTGTTCGAAAATCAAATAAAAAAGTCCTTGGTTATTTGATTGGTGCAGGAAATTCGAATGATGCATTTCATCAAACAGCTTCTTCTGAAAATGGAGAAGGAGCGTATTTGGCGATGAGAAAAGCATTTGAATCAGCAATTATTCAACCAACTGAAATCGATTATATCAATGTTCATGGAACTGCAACAAACAATAATGATTTAACAGAAGGACGAGCTTTGAAGAGAATTTTCGGAGAAAATGTACCAAATTTCAGTTCTACAAAACCATTCACAGGTCATACATTGGCTGCTGCTGCGAGTGTAGAAGCAGTTTTTAGCTTGTTGAGTCTTCAACATAATCTTGTTTATCCAAATCTTAATTTTCAATCTCCGATTGAAGAGTTGAATATCTTTCCTACCACAAAACTGGTAAAGAAAAATATTAAATATGTGTTATCAAATTCGTTTGGTTTTGGAGGAAATTGTTCAACTTTAATTTTTTCTAAATCATGAAAGAAGTATTTGTAAACGGATTAGGTTTTGTAAATTCGCAATTTATAGATGAAATTACGAATGATTTTCTTCCTTTAGAAACTTCCATTACAAAGGCAAAATCACCTTCTCTTAAAGATATGATTTCGCCAGCGATGAGCCGTAGAATGGCTTCTGGAGTAAAAATAGGAATTTATTCTTCTCTAAAAGCTTTGAATGATGCAGGAATTGAACAACCAGAGGCAATAATTACAGGAACGGCTTTAGGTTGTTTGGTAGATTCTGAAAAGTTTTTGACAAATATTATTCAAAATAAAGAAGAGTTTTTAACTCCAACGGCTTTTATTCAATCTACGCATAATACGGTTGGCTCTCAAATTGCTCTGCATCTTGGTTGTAATGCATACAATTTTACGTATACAAATGGTTTTAATTCCTTTGAAAATGCGCTTTTAGATGGTTTTTTACAAGTAGAAAATCAAGAAGCAAATAACGTTTTGGTTGGTGGAATTGATGAAATTGGAGAACGAACGTATCAATTGTTACAATTAATTGGTGAAATAGAATCAAAAGATAATCAAGGAATTAAATATAGTGAAGGCGCACATTTTTGTGTTTTATCTAATAAGAGAAATGAAAACTCTTATGCGAAAGTTTTAGATGTTTTTATTTTAAATCAATATGAAGATTTGTATTCCGAAATTCTAAAATTTATTCAATTGAATCATATGAATTTAACCGATATTGATACGATTATTTCTGGTGAAAATTTATTGAATATTAATGATTTAAATAAAATAGAGTTATTTGAATACAAAGAATTTATTGGAGAGTTTGGAACTTCTTCTGCTTTCGGATTTGTGTTAGGATGTGAATTGCTGAAAAATCAAATTTTACCAAATCAATTCAAAATGAATGATGTAAAAGCTGAAAGTTATAAAAATGTACTTTTGGTGAATGGGCATAAAGGCCAGGATTTAAGTTTAGTATTGCTTCAATCGATATGAACAGAGTTGCTACAATCCTTTTTGTAATTATACTAATCTGTTTATCAATTGGTTGTTTTACAAAAGGTTTGTCTTTTTTTTATTTATTGATACCTTTTTTTGTTTGGTTAACATTGACAATTTTTGGTGCTTTTGAAATTCGATTCAACTATTTTTTGAAAGCTTATTATCGAGGGAATAATCATACTGAAAAAATAATTTCTCTAACTTTTGATGATGGACCAACAGAATTTACGCCGAGAATTTTATCGATATTAGAACAAAATAATGCAAAAGCAACTTTTTTTTGCATTGGTAAACAAATCGAAAATTATCCTGAAATTTTTCAAAAAACTCATCAGTCAGGGCATTTGATAGGAAATCATACTTTTCATCATTCTTCTAAAAATGGTTTTTATTCTGCTGAAAAAATTGTTGAAGAAATCGTTTCTACCAATCAACTTATTAAAGAAAAAATAAACGTTACAACTAAAATTTTTAGACCACCTTTTGGTGTAACGAATCCACATATAGCAAAGGCTTTAAATAAAACACAACATAATGTAATTGGTTGGAATATTCGTTCTTTGGATACGGTTATCAATGATGAAAAAAAATTATTGAACCGAATTACTCGTCAAATAAAGCCTGGTTCTATTATTTTGATGCATGATACTTCGGACAAAACGGCGAATGTTTTAGAGCAATTATTTGTATTTTTACAAAAGGAAAATTATAAAGTAGTTCCGTTAAATGAACTCTTGAAAATTGATGTATATGAAAACTAAAATCTTCATTTTATTTGCTTTTTTTCACTTGACAATTTTTGCGCAAGAAAGTAAAATGAGTAATGTTGAAATTGAAAATTTCAAAAAAGATATTATAACTGATTCTAAGAAAATACAGACGTTGACGGCTGATTTTACACAATATAAAGTGATGAGTTTCTTGGATAAACCAATTGTTTCGAAAGGGAAATTGTATTTACAAAATCCGAAAGCGATGCGTTGGAATTATACTCAACCGATTGATTATAATGTGATTTTTAACAATGGAAAAATCTATATTAATGATGAAGGAAAAAAATCGAGTGTAGATTTGCAAGGAAATAAAAAATTTGAAAAATTAAATCAATTAATTGTAGGAAGTGTAAGTGGAAATTTGTTTGATACAAACGATTTCATTATAACTTTTGCGAAAACTGATAAATCTCGAATTGCGAAATTGCAACCAAAATTAAAGGATGTAAAAAAGTACATCAAAGAAATTCAGTTGACATTTTATTCTGGTCAATCAACGGTTACAGAAGTTAAATTAATTGAACCTTCGGATGATTACACAAAAATTTTATTTACCAACAAATCTTTAAATAAAACAATCAATGCGTCTGTTTTTAATCCTTAGTTTTTTCATTTTAACTTCTTGTGGTACGGCTTACAAAATTGCTGATATACAAGAACAACAAAAGGATGAAAGGGAGTTTTTGAACCCATATTTTAGTTCAATTGATAAAGAATATAGTTACCGTTTCAAGATTACGTTCATGAAAAAGGAAATGAAAGGTAATTTTGTTGTGAAAAAATTGGGTTATAACTCGCATCGTGTGGTAATGACGTCTGATTTTGGGAATACGTTATTTGATTTGTCAGTCACAGACCACGATTATACCTTGAATTATGCGATGCCAGATTTGAATAAAAAAATGGTTGTAAAAACTCTTGCAGATGATTTACAAGCTATTTTTAAAAATGATTTTCAAGTTGATGAGCGTATAAAAACGACAAATCAAACGATTTTAAAATCAAAAGAAGTGAGTTTAATTTTTGCTAAGAATGAATCAAATTATTTTCAAGAATTGGTTCATTTAAAGAATAATAAAATAAAAACAATTAACCAATTTTCGACAGATTTAACAGATTTTCCAGAACAGATTTCAATTAAACATAACCACTTCAATTTAAGTATTACACTTACAAAAGTAAATATACAATTAGAGGAAGAATAAACTAACGTACAAATCATCTTTTTTTAGATTATATTTGTAATTCAAAACTATTACAAATGCTTATTCCTAATCTATATACCATTAAAAATACTGAAAAAATTGATGAAAATAATTTTAAAGTTCAAATTGAATTGAATCCAAATCATCAAGTTTTCGAAGGTCATTTTCCAAATAATCCAATTACACCTGGTGTTTGCATGATGCAGATTATAAAGGAAATAACAGAAGGTTTTGTTTCGAAAGATTTGTTTTTGTCTAAAGTTTCGAATGTGAAATTTATGGCGACAATAAATCCGTTTATCAATCCTATTTTGGATTTGAGTTTGAATGTTGTTTGTGAAAATAATGAAGTGAAAGTGAAAAATTCTTCATTTTTTGAAACGACAAATGCGTTGAAATTTAGTGCAATTTATAAAGTTTTGGATTAATGAAAACTCTATTATCTATCTTTTTATCGGTTTCATTTTTCTTTGGATTAACTTTATCCGAATTGAGAACAGATTTTGAAAACGCTTCGAAATCATCAAATAATGTATCTATTTTGTATAATAAATTAGATGATTATTCGGGTGATAATCAAACAATTATTGCATATAAAGGAGCCTCTAAAATTCTGAAAGCAAGGTATATAAAAGATAAAGAAACAAAGAAACAATATTTTACGGATGGAGCAACTTTGATCAATAATTCGATAAAAAAGGACTCGAAAGATGTTGAAAACCGTTTAATTCGATTGATTGTGCAAGAGAATATTCCAAAATTTATCAAGTACAATCAAAATATACAAGAAGATAAAACATTCATTGTCGAAAATTATAGTTCTGCACCAAAAGAAGTAAAAACTTTGGTGAAATCTTACGCTAAAAAATACAATACTTTTACAGCGCAGCAGCTGAAAAAACTAAATTAATCAATGGATTTTTCGATTATTCGACATAAAATAGACGAACAAAAAGTTTGTGTACTTATTCCGACTTACAACAATCATAAAACATTGAAACGTGTGATTGATGGAGTTTTGGAGTACACGAATCAAATTATTGTTATAAATGATGGATCGACGGATTCTACTTCCGAAATTTTAAAAGATTATCAGAATCAGTTTATTGTAGTTGAACTCTCTGAAAATAAAGGAAAAGGTAATGCACTACGTATTGGTTTTAAAACTGCGCGAGAAAAAGGCTACCATTATGCATTGACAATCGATTCGGATGGTCAACATTTTCCGCATGATATTCCAAATTTTATTACAGAATTAGAGCAAAAAAATAAGCCTGTTTTAATTATTGGAAGTCGTCAAATGGAGCAAGATGGCATTCCGAAGAAAAGTAGTTTTGGAAATAAGTTTTCTAATTTTTGGTTTTGGTTTGAGACAGGAATTAAGCTGAATGATACACAATCTGGTTATCGTTTGTATCCATTGAAATTTATTCCGAAAAAGTTTTGGACAAATAAATTCGAATTCGAAATTGAAATCATTGTACGAACAGCTTGGAAAGGAATTGAGGTAACGAATATTCCAATTGATATTTTGTACGATCCAAACGAACGTGTTTCACATTTTCGTCCATTTCAAGATTTTACGAGAATTAGTATTCTGAATACTTTTCTGGTTTTTTTGACGATTTTTTACATCAAACCACGTAATTTTTTCTTCAGTTTCAAAAAAAAAAATATTCGAACATTCATTAAAGAGGATATCTTAGGAAGTAATGATAGTAATAAAGTAAAAGCGCTTTCAATTGCTTTGGGGATTTTCCTTGGAATTGCACCATTTTGGGGCTTTCAAACTTTTTTATCCATTTTTTTAGCATCAATGTTTCGCCTAAATAAAGTCATCAGTTTCTTTTGTTCCAATATTAGTATTCCGCCAATGATTCCGATAATTATTTATCTTTCTTTGTTGACAGGTGGATTTATTTTGCAGGACAATTTTCATTTGGATTTGAGTTTGGTTTCTTTCGAAATTATTAAGAAAAATCTTCTTCGTTACATTGTAGGAAGCCTGGTTTTAGCAACTTTTTGTAGTATTGTTAGTGGAATTGTAAGTTATTTTTTATTAACTTATTTCAGTCAAAAGACAATTAAGAATGCATAAATTTTTCTATAACATATTTTTAAAAATCAGAGCGAATAAATGGTTGAGTGTATTATTTTTTATTCTCTTTTTAGTTGGTTGTGCTTTTTTTGCAAATCGACTAAAATTTGAAGAAGATATTACGCGAATCATTCCGAAAGATGAGAAAAATGATGCAATAGCAAAGGTTATTGCTCAATTAAAATTTACGGATAAAGTTGCGGTGATTATCGAAAAAGAAAAAGCTGGAACATTGGATGATATGACGGCTCAGGCAACTGATTTTTTAGATAGTATTCAACCGTTAAATAACTATTATAATGACATTCAAGGGCAGTATGATTTAGATAATTTTGCTTCGACTTTTGATTTTGTTCATCAAAATTTACCACTTTTTTTAGAGAAAGAAGATTATAAAACGTTAGAGCGAAAATTGTCTAAAGATTCGATAGCTTCTATTGTTGAAAGTAATTATAAAAGCTTGATTACCCCGACTGGAATTGTTTCGAAAGAGTTTATGTTGAAAGATCCGCTTGGATTGACTTTTGTTGCGTTAAATCGTTTAAAAGAAAAGAATTTGACGGATGATTTCGAGGTTTACAATGGATTTATTGTAACGAAAGATCATTCGAAATTATTTCTTTTTATCAATCCTAAATTTTCAGGAAGTGAAACAGAACATAATACCGAATTTGTCAATCGTTTAGAGGAAATTCAACAACATTTAAATCCTGAATATAGCGGGAAATCAACATTAAGTTATTTTGGTTCAAGCTTTATTGCAGTTGCGAATGCAAAGCAAATTAAACAAGATATTATTACAACTGTTTTGATTTCGATGATTACATTAATGGTGATTTTAATGGTTTTTTATCGAAAAATTTACATTCCAATAATTATTTTTATTCCTTCCGTTTTTGGTTTTTTCTTTGCTTTGGCACTTTTGTATTTTATTCAAGGTACAATTTCTGCAATTTCATTGAGTATTGGAGCAGTTTTATTAGGAATAACGATTGATTATTCGTTGCATATCATGACGCATTATAAGCACAATAGTGATTCAAAGACTTTATTTAAAGAGATTACAAAACCGCTTATCATGAGCTGTACAACTACAGCGATTGCATTTTTGTGTTTACTTTTTGTGAAATCGGATGTGTTGAAAGATTTAGGAATTTTTGCTGGAATAACAGTTATTGTTTCTGGTGTTTTTTCTTTATTGATTATTCCACATTTATATCATCCAAAACAAGATGCGATTGAAAATAATTCTTCAATAATCGAGAAGTTAGCGTTCTTTTCATTTCATAATAACAAGATATTGATTGGTGCTTGTGTTCTTTTGATTATTGTGAGTTGTTTTACGTTTAATAATGTCAATTTTGATAAAGATTTATCTAAATTGAATTACGTTCCAACCGACCAAAAAATAGCCGAACAAAAGTTAGAGACTTCGTCTAATTCTATCTCAAAATCATTGTATGTTGTAAATTATGGAAATAATGTCGAAGATGTTTTAAATCAAAATATAGCGTTAACAAATAAGTTGCAAAAAGCAGAAGGTAAGGATGAGATTTTAAGTTATAATTCCATTCAATCGTTAGTTTTGCCAACTTCTGTTCAACAAGAAAAAATAAAAGACTGGGAAAATTTCTGGAATTCAGAGAAAGTGAATTTTGTGAAGAATGAATTTATCAAGGATGGAAAAAAATATGGTTTCAAAGAAGAAATTTATAATCAATTTTTCTCAATTTTTGATAAAGCATATCAACCTTTAAAATTAGAAG
This sequence comes from Empedobacter sp. UBA7620, assembly GCF_002484185.1. NCBI lineage: Bacteria > Pseudomonadati > Bacteroidota > Flavobacteriia > Flavobacteriales > Weeksellaceae > Empedobacter > Empedobacter sp. UBA7620. The sequence goes on from NZ_DLJI01000031.1 coordinate 114,300, forward strand.
ATTATCGCGCGTTTAATCCATCGCTTTTTGAAGAATTTGTTTCGCAAAAAAATGGTTTTTATACGATTTCTACTTTAGTCAAATTAAAGGAAGAAAGCCGAGAAAATTTCATCAAACAATATCATAATAAAGAAACAATTGTAATTGATCGTAAACAGTTAAACGAAAACTTTTTAGGAAACCTAGTAACAGATTTTAATAATCTTGTCAACTATTCGTTTATTGCTGTTTTATTAATATTGTGGTATTTTTTCCGACGTATCGAATTGGTGATTATTAGTGCGATTCCTATCGCATTATCAGGTTTGGTTACAGCTGGATTGATGGGACTTTTTGATATTAAACTTAATATTTTTAGTAGTATTGTTTGTACGTTGGTTTTTGGTCATGGTGTCGATTTTAGTATTTTTATGACGAGTGCTTTACAAAAAGAATATACGACTGGAAAAGATGAAATGCCTACTTATCGAACTTCGATTTTGTTAGCAGTTATCACGACAATTTTAGCAATTGGAGCGTTAATTTTTGCTAAATCCAGCTTTAAAATCAATCGCATCAGTTTCTTTGGTTGGAGTTGTAGCAGCACTAGTGATTACATTTATTTTCTACCCAATTTTATTTCGATTTTTTATTTCGAATCGACCAAAACAAGGTAAAAGTCCAATGACGTTGTGGTTGGCAATACAAAGTGGAATTTTCTTTATTTATTTTGGATTATTTGGTACAATAACGTCTTTGATCCTTCGATTTTTGATGCTTATTTTACCAATCACGAAAGAAAAAAAATATAAACTTTTTGGTTGGGGAATGTCAACTTTTATGAAATCTGTGTTGATGTTAAAACCAACGGTTGTCAAGAAAATTATTAATCCAAATCAAGAAGATTTTAAGAAACAGTCAATCATAATTGCGAATCACACTTCGTTCTTGGATACGTTGGCGATTGGAATGTGTACGCCTAAAATTGTTTTTTTGGTAAATGATTGGGTTTATAAATCGCCGATTTTTGGTGAAGCTGTGAAAATGGCTGGTTTTTATCCCGTTTCAAATGGTGTTGAAAATAATATTGAAGAGATTAAAACTCGAATTGGGAATGAGTTTTCGTTGATGATTTTTCCTGAAGGAACGCGTTCTCGAACAAATAATATCAATCGTTTTCACAAAGGTGCATTTTATTTGGCGGAGAAATTGCAACTTGATATTTTACCAATTTATATTCATGGGAATTCTGAGATTATTCCGAAAGGAGAATTTTTAATTTTTGATGGACATATTTATTCAATAATTGGTAAAAGAATTGCTTGGAATGATGAAAATTATGGATCAAATTATTCGGAGCGAACGAAAAAAATCAGTAAAGAATTTAAAGTTAATTTTCAAGAAATTCGAAATCAACATGAAGATGAAAATTATTGGAAACAGAAATTATTTTTAAGTTTTTTGTACAAAGAATCTGAAATAATTCAAGTTGTAAAAAAGGATTTTAGTTTGAATAAATCTGTTTATCATCAACTGAATAATACATTTACGAAAGATGAAAAAATAGTTCATTTTTCGAATGATTTTGGACAAATTGATTTTCTATTATTGATGCAACAAGCCAACCGAAAAATAATAACGTTTGTAAAAGAGGAAGAAAAGCGAGAGGTTGCTGCAACAAATTATATTACAAAAATCCGTTCGTTAGAATATCGTTCTAATTTTAACGTTATAGATGAATATACGACGCTTTTAATTTCAACTGATATTGAGAATATTTATCAAGAAACAATAAATCAATTTGAGAAAATTGTTGTTTTAAAGAATAGAAATATTGACGAATCACTTTTTACAAGTTTTGTCCAACAAACAGAAACAAATGAATACACAGTTTACACAAAATAATTTTGAACCTCATTACGATGTAGTAGTGATTGGTAGTGGTTTGGGTGGACTTGTTTCTGCGCTTATTTTGGCAAAAGAAGGGAAGAAAGTTGTGGTATTGGAAAAGAATAATCAGTTTGGAGGAAATTTGCAAACTTTTGTTCGAAATAAAACAATTTTTGATACTGGCGTTCATTATATTGGAGGTTTAGATAAAGGAGAAAACTTGTATAACTATTTCAGTTATTTGAATATATCCGACAAATTGAAACTACGTCAGTTGGATAAAAATGGTTTTGATATGATTTCGTTTGATGATGATTCTCAGGAATATCCAATAGCGCAAACGTATCAGAATTTTGTTGATCAATTAGCTCATCTTTTTCCTAAAGAACAAGAAAATTTAATCCAATATAGTAATAAATTAGAAGAAATATGTTCTGCTTTTCCAATGTATAATTTGAATATCGGAACTTTTGCTGATGAAGAAGATTTTTTGTCGATTAATGCGAAAGAATACATTGATTCTGTTTTTACAGATGAGCGTTTGAAAGCAGTTCTGGTGGGGAATAATTTTCTTTATGTAGGACAAGCAGAGAAAACGCCTTTGTACATACATGCGCTTTCGGTTAACTCTTATATACATTCGGCTTGGCGATGTGTAAATGGAGGAAGTCAAATTGCGAAACTTTTGATCAAAGAATTAAAGAAATATGGCGGTGAAATTTATAAATACCAAGAAATAAGATCATTTGTTCAGAACGAAAATGAAGAAGTAATTGGTTGTGAAACAACAAAAGGAAAAAGTTTCTTTGGTGATTTATTCATTTCGAATATTGACATTAAAAAAACAATAGACATGTTAGGCGAGCGTAAGTTTGGTAAACCATTTTCTCGACGTGTCAAAAGCTTGGAAGTAACGCCATCTGCATTTACTATTTATATTGTTTTTAAGCCTAAAAGTTTTTCCTATATCAATCATAATATTTATCATTTTAACTCAATAAATGATGTATGGGATAGCTACGAAAAACCTACAAACGATTGGCCAAATACATACATTGCAACATTTAGTATGGATCAAAAAGATGAAGAATATTCGGAAAGTATGACGGTTATGACATATATGACGTTTGATGAAGTACAAAAATGGGAAGAATCGTATAATGTTGAGACTAACGATAATTATGGGAAAAGAGGAGAAGAATATGAAGAATTTAAACGTCAGAAAACTGAATTAATCATTCGTAAATTAGAGAAAAAATTTCCTGATATTAGAGAAAAAATTTCTTCAATTCATACTTCTACGCCTTTATCTTATCGCGATTTTATTGGTTCTGAAAAAGGAAATATGTATGGGTATTTGAAAGATAGTAATCATCCGATGAAAACATTTATTTCACCAAGATCTAAAGTGAAAAATGTGTTTTTTACTGGCCAAAATGTCCGTGTTCATGGAGTTTTGGGTGTAACGGTTGGTGCATTTGTAACCTGTTGTGAAATCCTTGGCGCTGACTATCTAATGAACAAAGTTCATCGTGAAATAAAACTAAATGCGAATGAATAAAACCATTTACTTTTTTACGCTTATTTTTTTTACGCTTATATCTTGTGGTGTTAGAAAAAGTTTAGAAAATCGTCCTGATTTGTCTACTTTTCAATCAAAACAATACAGTAGAAATGAAATCAATGATTCACTTTTTTATATTGAAAATAATTTTTTAAAGAAAAATAAAACGCAGAATTGGGAACTTTTTGTTTCCGGAGATCCGTTAGAAATTGGTCAAAAAACAGGCGTTTTAACGAAAGAATTATATGCTTTTCAAGAGCAATCTTTTATGAATTTGATAACTGATTTTATTCCTTCTGAAAAACGCAGAAAATTTCTTTTTAAAGTACTCAAATATTATAATCGAGATTTACATAAATATGTCAACAATGAATATAAAGCACAAATTTATGGACTTTCTGAGTCTGCAAATAGCCGCTACGATTCGTTAATAGACAAATATAATCGTAATCTTTTTTTACATGGGGCGCACGATATAGGACATGCTATGCATGATTTGATGTTGGTTGGTTGTTCATCTTTGGCTGTTTGGGATAATAAATCTGAAGATGGAGGCTTGTTGATTGGTCGCAATTTTGATTTTTATGCAAATGATGATTTTGCGAAGAATAAAATAGTTTCGTTTGTCAAGCCAAATTCTGGTTATCCCTATATGTCGGTGACTTGGGGCGGAATGATTGGTGTTTCGTCTGGAATGAATTTGGAAGGGCTTACAGTAACGATAAATGCTGGAAAATCTTCTATTCCACTTAAAGCAAAAACGCCCATTTCTCTCGTTGCTTTAGAGGTTTTACAATATGCCTCAACGATTGATGAAGCGGTTGAAATAGCAAAAACTAAAAAGGTTTTCGTCTCTGAGAGTATGATGATTGGTAGTGCAAAAGATCATCGTGTTGTGTTGATAGAAATTTCTCCTAAAAAGTTTGGTGTTTATGAAGTTCAGAATCAACCTTATTTAGCTTGTACGAATCATTTTCAGAGTGATGTTTATTTGGATGATAAGCGAAATAATACGCAGAAAGAGGAAAGTCATTCGGTTTATCGTTTTGAAAAAATTGAAGAGCATCTTTCGAATGAAAATAAACTGAATCCAACTAAAATGGTTGATTTATTACGAGATACAAATGGTTTGAAAAACACCAAATTAGGTTACGGAAATGAAAAGGCTTTGAATCAATTATTAGCGCATCACGCAGTTGTTTTTCAACCAGATAAACGATTGGTTTGGGTTTCATCAAATCCATATCAATTAGGCGAATTTACAGCTTATGATTTGAATAAAATTTTTAATGATTCTATTTTAAATTATACGTTAAATGTAGATAGTTTGAGAATTGAAAAAGATATGTTTGTATTATCTGATGATTATTCTAATTATGAAAAATACCGTGAGCAAACGCATGAAATCAACAAGTTGATAAAAGAAAATAAGAAGATTGAGGAAACTTTTTTAACAAGTTATATTCAGAATAATCCTGATTTTTGGTTGGTTTATGACAAAGTTGGCGATTATTATTTTCAGCAGAAAGATTATCAACAAGCGAGTTTTTATTATAAATTAGCATTGACAAAGGAGGTGACTACAGTTCCTGATCGAAATAAAATTCAGAAAAAATTATCCAAATGTTCTCGAAAAACGCGTTAACATCCATAGAACTTCAATCTATAGAAGAGATTAAAGAATTTCAAAATCAGAAACTTCAAGAACAGATTAAATATCTTGCGACGCATTCCAAATTTTATCAAGATTTATTCAAAAAATATCAAATTGATTGGCAATCTATTCAAACAACAGAAGATTTAAAATTAATTCCTGTTACAACAAAGAATGATTTACATCAATATAATTTTGATTTTTTATGTGTTCCGTCAACTGAAATCATTGATTATTCCACAACTTCTGGAACGTTAGGTGATCCTGTAACCTTTGGTTTAACGGATAAGGATTTGGATCGTTTAGCAACAAATGAAATGAATTCTTTTCAACGAATTGGTGTTCAAAAAGGTGATGTTGTACAGTTGATGACAACGATTGATCGTCGTTTTATGGCTGGTTTGGCGTATTTTCTTGGTTTGAGAAAAATAGGCGCAGGCGTTATTCGAGTTGGCGCTGGTGTTCCGCAATTGCAATGGGATTCTATTCTAAAATATCAACCTAAATTTTTGGTTGCTGTTCCATCTTTTTTATTGAAAATGTTAGATTATGCAGAGAAAAATAATATTGATTATCAAAATTCATCTGTAAAATCGGTTTTGTGTATTGGTGAATCGTTGCGTGATAAAGATTTGAATTCGTCTTTGTTGACGCAAAAAATAAATTCGAAATGGAATATTAAACTTTTTTCGACTTATGCTTCAACCGAGATGGGAACCGCGTTTACAGAATGTGATGAATCGGTAGGAGGACATCATCAGCCAGATTTGATTATCACAGAAATTTTAGATGAGAATAATGAAGTTGTACAAGATGGTGAATTAGGCGAATTGACAATTACAACTTTAGGAATAGAAGGAATGCCTTTGTTGCGTTTCAAAACAGGTGATTTGTTAAGAAAACATTCCGATAAATGTAAATGCGGGAGTAATTCGTATCGATTAGGACCAGTTGAAGGTAGAAAACAACATATGATAAAGTACAAAGGGACAACTTTGTATCCACCTGCTTTACATGATATTTTGAATCATTTTGATGAAATTAAATTACATTTAATCGAAATTTATTCAAACGAATTCGGAACTGATGAAATTTTAATTCGATTAGTTTCGTCAGATGAAACCGATGATTTTTTAGCGAAAATAAAAGATTATTTCAGAGCAAAACTACGTGTAACGCCTTCAATTAAATTTGAAACTTTCGAAGAATTACAATCAATTGTTTTCAAACCAGAAAGTAGAAAACCAATTACGTTTGTTGATTATAGAGAATAATTATTTTAAAATATTTCTCTTCCATAATAATTAAAACACTACATGAATAAATTACTAAAAATAACTTTGTTGATTGTTTTATCGATAAAGATAAATGCTCAACAAATTATTACAACTGATATTGATAATTTTTGGAAAGCTTATGATAGTATCAATAAAATGAGTGATGATAAAGTTTCAACGTTTAAAAAAATGTATTTAGATGATGGAACAATAGGATTGAAGGATTTTGCGAAACACAAAGAATTCAATGAAACTAATTATGTAACAGCTTTTGCGAAATATCCAGAATTTTGGAAAAGTATTCGAAAAAATACACTTGTTTCAAGTAAACAAATTCAAAAAACGGAGAAAGCTCTAAAAGAATTTAGAAAGCTTTATCCTAACCAATCGAAAGGAAATATTTATTATACAATTGGAGCTTTACGTTCTGGAGGAATGCCAAATGGAGCGGATTTAATTGTAGGCTTAGAGAAAGTAGTTGGAGATAAGACAACTAATACATCTGAATTTGAGAATAAGACTTTACAGAATATGTTCCAGTTTTCTAATCCTTCGTTATTAGGTTTTGTAAGTGTACACGAGTTTATCCATACTTTTCAGAAAGGTAGTGAAGTAAATGTGCTTGCGAAAGCTATAAAAGAAGGTTCGGCAGATTTTATAGCAGAATTAGCTCTTAAAGAAAAGTATAATTCACATTATTTAGATTATGGTTTTAAGAATTATGATTTAGTAAGAAATCAATTCAAAAATCAACTATTCAGTCAAAATTTTCAAAATTGGTTTTATAATAGCGAAACAAACGAACATCCTGATTTGGGATATTTTGTAGGTTATGCAATTTCTAAGAATTATTATGCGAATTCGAAGAATAAGAAGCAGGCGATAAAAGACTTGATTGAACTGAATTATGAAGATGAAAAAGCTGTATTTGAAGTATTAAATCAATCAAAATATTATTCAGAAGAATTGAATATAGAAGAATTGAAATTAAACTATGAAAAGAATCAACCTCGTGTAGTAAAAATTATTGAGTTTGAAAATGGAGCGCAAAATGTTGATACAACATTAAAGCAAATACAAATTGTTTTCTCAAAGCCTTTGAATGATAAAGTTTCAATCAATTTTTCTAAAAATGGTAAGGACCATTTTCCATTAAATAAAATTGTTGGATTAAATGCTGATAAGACAATTTTAATATTAGAAATGGCGAATTTACAAGCAAATACTTTGTATGATTTTTATGTCACTAATCGTTCGACTAGATCATTAGATGGTTATCCTTTTATAGAAGAAGAATATAAAATTGAGTTTAAAACAAAAGAATAAATTTAGAATAAAATCAAAAAAGTCCACTGAAAAGTGGACTTTTTATTTGAAAATATCTTATTTTAAATAAGTATCAGAATTTCTTGCAGGGCTTTTAACCTCTGGCCATTCTTGTTGTTTTCCATCTCTACCAGTAGGTAAAACTCGGCGCTCACGACTTACTAAATCCTTTTCTTGATCTGCCATCATCGTTAAAGTTGCACTCAAAATTGCATTTGTTTGTACTTCTTCAAAAACGATTTTATCATACGTATCTTTGTTTGTGTGCCAAGTATACGTACCGTAACCCCAATTTAACGAACTAAGTCCGAAAGCTGGCGCTCCTGCAGCGATAAAAGATGCATGATCCGATCCACCACCACTTGGCATTCCAGGGAAATCTGTCTTGATTTCTTTTGTAATAAAATTAGGAACAGCTTGTAACCAACGCGTCATGTATTCATATGATTTTTCGAAACCAGATCCATTGATATTTACTACACGCCCTGTTCCGTTATCTTGGTTAAATACAGCTTGAGTGTTTTTAATAATTTCTGGATGATCTTCTACAAATGCACGAGAACCATTCAATCCTTGCTCTTCACTTCCCCATAAACAAATCAAAATTGTACGTTTGTTATTTGGATATAATTTTTTGATGGTACGAATCGTTTCCATCATTGTAATAGTTCCAGTTCCATTGTCTGTCGCACCCTGCGCACCATCCCAAGAATCAAAGTGAGCAGAAAGAATAATGTATTCGTTTGGTTTTTCTTTTCCTTTAATTTCTCCAATAATATTGAATGTTTTCGCAACTCCATTGTGTTTAGATTGAGCATTAACAGTCAATTTTGGAGCAGTTCCATTTTCAGCTAAACGATATAACATTCCGTAATCTTCATTCGAAATATCTAACATTGGAATAGTTTTCGTTTTTGCACCAAAAATTCTATTTGCACCCATAATTCCAGTCCAATAAGAAATTGCAACTGCAGCAGCTCCATTTTTCTCAAAAACTTCTGGAAGTGTATTGTTGTTGTAACCTGTCACTTTGATAGAATTTGCCCAAGCTTCAGCTTCAGCTTTTCTTGTATCAGTAACTTTTTTATACAAATCCTCTAAACCAAAATCTTTGTATTGATAATCAGAACGTCCATATGATTGGTTTTGTGACATCAAAACAACTTTCCCTTTTACAGAAGGTAACCACGCATCAAACTCGGCTTTTGTTTTGAAAACTGGCATCGCAACAACATCTGCATTCACAGCTTTTTTAGTTGCTGGTGACCATGCTAATTGAGTAGCTTCGATAGATTTTGCTCTTGGATACGTCATATCAACATGCGTTATTCCGCGCTCCCATGCTTTCCATGTCCCATAATCTTCACGGCGTGCATCAATTCCCCAAGATTTCAAAGTTTTAATTGCCCATTCTCCTGCTTGATCCATTTGCGGAGTTCCTACTAAACGAGGTCCGATTCCGTCTAATAATTCGTGCGAAATTTTTTTCAACTGCGAATTATTTTGAATTTCGGTTACAAAACTTTGTACAGTTGGATCTAATTTTTCTTGCGCTTGCGCATGTACCGCAATAGACGATAATACGATTGTAGAGTAGGTTAATGTGTTAATCAATTTCATAATTAAAGTAATTTCGTGTGATAAATTTTACAAATTAGGTCTAAAATAGAATATTTTGTGAAATAAAAAAAGACATCCGTAGATGTCTTTCATGTATTTGTGTTTTTTTGAAAATATAATATTGTTTTTTAATTATCTTTCATCTTAATGAATCGATTATTTTGCAGCACAAATATTTTATCAGGGTTATACGCATGACTCTTTTTTGATTCTTCATTTAATGGAAAAACCGTAATTGCTAAAACAGGAAAATCATTGAAACTAAATATTTGTAAATTAATATTTTTATATAAATATTTGTCCTGAGAAAAATTTGCGTCAAGTAAATTGTAATAATTAATTAATTCGATATCGCTCATAATACTTTCGGTTAAATTTTCTGGATGATAACCAACAAATAATAAACCTCCCTGACCATGCAGCATTGCATAAATATTTTTTTCAATTTCTTTCGGACAATTTTTTTCTAAAAACTGAACATAATCAAAATCTTGATAATGAAAAAGATGGTCGTAAAGACAATCTAAAATAAATTCGCGGTTCGAAATATTATTTATAAAAAATTGTCTTGTTGGGTTATTCCACAAAAAAGGTGTGTCTAAAATTTCAAAATGATCAGCCTTAATATCAAAACTTGAGAATAGATTTTTATTTAATTTTATTGCATCTATTTGTTCTTCAAAACCTATTTTTTTTAGTAATTTATATTCGTTTATTAAATTGTTAAGTTGTTCAGAATAATTGATCTGTTCAGAATTTCGTAAAGAATAAATTTCATATTCGTTATCTTTTTTTAAAGTATCGAAATCTTCATTTAAAACAAAAGACAAACTAATTCCGTAAGGAAAAATAGTTTCATTTGGAGTGATAAAAATAGCTTCTTGATTAACTAGTTTTAAACGTTTATAATTATTTTCGTTAGGAAAATTGATTTCAGTATTTATTCGATCAATTGCTTTTGGTTGAATGAAATTACTTTCAATTTGTAGCAAACCTTCATTTGAAATAATCTCGATGTAATTTTCAAGAAAACTAAAAGCATTCAACCTGTTTTTTAATCCATTATCCGAATTAAATTCAGTTATTTGAAATTCTTTTGAGCTTGTGCAAAAACGTGTTTTTACAACGTAAGTTATTGTAGATAAAATGTTTTTGTGCATAGTTGAATTTTAGTCTTTTGTAAATGTAAAAGATTAGTTTTTAATAATTTTCACTAAAAAGCACTTTTTTCTAAAAATTATTAAGTGTTTTTGTTAAGAACTTTTTCATTCCGTTTTCGATAAAATAGTTACTTTTTTGAACATTGTTTTTGAGGAAATGATAAAATTATAAATTTGATTTAAACAAAAATCCTCAACTCCGAAGAATTGAGGATTTAATAACCAACTAAAATTAACGATATCTATGAAATTTGTATGCTACGTTTTTCTTTTGGTAAAGCTTCTTCTTTTTTAGGTAAAACTAATTGTAAAATTCCGTTTACATAAGAAGCTTCTATTTTGTCTTCGTTTATGGTTTCTGGCAATGTAAATGCTCTTTTGAAACTTGAAAAATTAAATTCTCTTCTCGAAAATTTTTCATCTTTTACTTCTTCATTTTGTTTAAATTCTGATGAAATTTTCAAAATATTTTCATCAATTTCAATTGAGAAGTCTTCTTTGTTTAAACCTGGTGCAGCTAATAAAATCTCGAAACTATCTTCATTTTCTTTGATATTTACTGCAGGAAATTGATTTTGAGAATTTACAAAAGTTTCAAATTTTGGACGCATTGCGTTTTCAAATCCAAAAGGAAAATAATTTGCTCTGTTTTTTCTAACTGTATTCATGTCTTGTATGTTTAAATTTTTGATTTCATTGTTCATGTTTACTTCTTTTCAAATTACATGCAAAATGATTTTATCGGACAAAATGACTTGTTTTGTAAGGTTGGTTATGTCAAAAAGTCCGAACATTAAATTTAACGCATAAAAAATCCTGAAAAATTGACTTTTCAGGATTTGAATTTATTTTAGAATGATCTAAAAATCTATTTTATTTGAATACATCGTCTAAAACTTTTGCTAAACGAATTCCTCCTTTTAACAATTGATCTTCGATGATAAATTTATTATCAAAATGGTAACGGTAACCTAATTTATCGTCCATTTTTACTCCTGCATAGATATTGTTTGCAAGAATGTACGAACCATAAATCCAATCAGCATAAGTACCTTCTTTCATTGCTTTTTGACGTTCTTTTGACGCAATATCCAATAAATTAGAATATTCTGTGTAAGAATAGTTTTCGTAATCTACCAATTTAGAATCCCAAACGGTGTGGATATTTACTTTATCACGGAACCATTCAACTTTGATACGATTTCCTCCCAAATCATCTGGGCGACCAACGTGAAGTGGTTGATGTGCATCACCAAGAATGTGAATCAAGAAATATAAATCGTGTTGTTTTTGCTCGATTGTAAGGTTTTTATTGTTTTTTAATTCATTCATTAAAAACAAACCTTTTTTGTACATGTTTTCATTTGAAGTTTGCTCTAAAGCAGCATCAAATTGTTGACGATTTAAATCTCCAGGAATGTTAACATAGTGATAAGAATCTGCATGTTTCCAAGAATCATCAGACTTGATAAAATCTGGCCAGTTTGCCCAATAAGCTAACTTTTGTGGACCAATAATTTTTGTAATTTCTTTACGAGTTTTCTTGCTAATGTGTTGTTCTGCAATTTGAGAAACCACTCGGTGACCTGTTAATCCCCAAGCTAAAGCACTTTCTGAAGCCAAAAATGCACCTAAAAGCATTGCGCTTCCTATAATTTTTTTCATTGTGTGAGCTCGATTTTTGACAAAGGTAAGGAAAGTTAATTATTGATGAATTATGATTAATGCTATTAAAACAATGTTTGATTATATATTAATGGGAATAATTCTAAATCAAAAGGACTATTAGTATTTGTACAAAATATAAGAGGTAAATCTTCGTAAGTAATCAAGCACCAACTTAAATCATCAGGAAAAAGAAAGTAATTAGAATCGAAATCTGAATTTTTTTGAAAATCAAGATATTCTGAAATTAAAACATTACTATTCCTTTGCTTATAATTTTCTTCCCAATAAAATTCCTCGATATTGCTGATATATAAATGTAAGGTTTGAGAATTTATAATTTTATTTAATCCTTTATCTATACAATCAATTGTTTGATTCTCTAGAAATTCAATTGCCGGATTATCTTTAAAATTATCTAAAATATTTATATTTTTTTCAAGTTTAAGTTTTTGAGAAAGTTCATCAAGATTTATTTCTCTGTAAAGATTACTTTTTTGAGGATTAAGAAATAATCCAAATTCTCTTTCAATCTTTATTCTTTGGTTGATTTCTTCTATGGTTAAGTTATTTGATGGATATTTTTCGAAAGGAAAATCATCTATAATTCCAATTTTCCAATGAATCATATAATATTTTTTAAATAAATCTGGAATAATATCAGTTAACGTTTCTATATTTTCGTTGCTTTTATAATCTTTTATCCAAGAGAATTGATCCATAATTAGCTTTAATTATTCTCTAAATTTAATAAAAATCGTCTTTAAAAGTTCTTTTTTTGGAGATTTAGAAATTTTCTAAAAAAAACTTTAAAAAAATATTAATTCAACAAACCTTGATAAACAGACCGATTGTTGTATTTTTTATTTATAATACTAAAAATAATTCAGTACTTTGTTTTGCATAATACTAAAACTTTTATATATATTTGTATAACAAAATAAAACAAGCCGTTCTTATGAATATAGAGAAAACAAAAGTTCAGATGCGAAAAGGTGTACTGGAATATTGTATTCTCAGCATTATCAAAAAAGGGGATGCGTATGCATCTGATATCATAGACGAATTGAAAAAAGCAGAGATGATTGTTGTTGAAGGAACATTATATCCGCTTTTGACAAGACTTAAAAATGATGACCTTTTACAGTATCGCTGGGAAGAATCAACGTCAGGACCACCTCGCAAATATTATGCACTTACAGAGTTAGGTGAAAATTTTTTAAAAGAATTAGCTGAAACTTGGGAACAGTTAATTGAAGCCGTGAATAAAGTAACCACAGAAACGCACAAAAATGGATAAAACAGTATCAATAAGTATAGGAGGATTTTCTTTCGTGTTAGACGAAATCGCCTATAATAAATTAAAGACCTATTTACAAGATGTAAAAACTTCTTTGAGAGGTACGGAAGGTGTAGAAGATATTATTGAAGATGTAGAAATCCGTATTTCTGAATTATTTCGTGAACGATTAAAATTTAGAGAAGTCGTAAATGAAGATGATATCAATTTTGTAATTGCAACAATGGGACATCCAGATCAATACAAAGTTGAAGAAGATGAAGAGAACGAAAAAACGTCTACAAATTCATCATACAATTATTCGTCAAATAATCAATCGTATGGAGGACAACAAACAAGTGCGAAACGTTTGTACCGCGATCCAGATGATACAATTGTAACAGGATTATCTGCTGGTTTGGCGCATTATATGGGCGTTGATCCTTGGTTTGTACGTTCTATTTGGTTAGTTCTAGGAGTTTTAGGAATTTTTACAGCAGGTGTATCGTTTTTCTTAGTAGTGTTCTGTTATTTTATCTTGTTAATTTTTGTTCCAAAAGCAAAAACAACATCAGAAAAGTTACAGATGTACGGACAACCAGCAAACATTGATACATTAAAAAAAAACGTAGAACAAGCCAGTGAAGCTGTTGTAAGTGGAAGTAAAGAATTGAGTAATAAATTAGGAGGAGCCTTTGGCGTTTTTGGTCGAATTTTACTTTGGTTCATCGGATTTATCATTTTAAGTTCAGGAATTGGATTAATCATTGGAGGATTCTTTTTCTTCTTTACAACTTGGACAGAAATGCCAACAGAATTATTCGGTTACCTTGTTGAAGAGGAATGGATGAGTATGGCAGCCAAAATATTTGGAGGAATATTAATGGTAATTCCAGGTGTTTTATTGACAATTTTAGGTGTAAAATGTTTCTGGAATAAAGTTAAAGTAAGTAAAGCTGTCATTTTTGGATCAATCGCTCTTTGGTTTGTTGCATTATTTGCAATCATTGGAATTTCGGTAAGTACAGCAAGTAAATTTAGAAGTAATGTTGAAATGACCGAGGATAAAATTTTAAATATCCCATCAGATACACTTCAAATTCAATTTGTAAACAACGAAGACGGTAACTACAAATACAGCGGTTTTAATAAATTAGAACAATTGATTGACGAAAATGGAAATTTAGTTATTCCGATTTATAAGACATTTGATATCGAAGAAAGCAATGATAATAACATTCATTTAGAAATTCGTTACTCATCAAAAGGTGGAAGTAAAGAGGAAGCAAAGCGTAATTTAGAGTCGATCAAATACAATTATCAATTGAATGGAAACAAGTTAAATTTAGATAATTTCGTTAAAATTCCTAAAGATGGTAAGTTTAGAGAGCAAACAGTTGATATCAAAATTTATGTTCCTAAAAATAAAGTAGTATTTGTTAAAAAATCTAATTCAGTAAATTTGCGTTCTGGACAATATGACACAGATTATATTAACGATGTGAATAACAATTATTTTGGATATAATGGAAAAAAATTCGTATGTTTGAATTGTCAAAAAGATTCAGATTCTGAGGACGATATCAATCTTGATTCAGAGGATCTAAACATAAATGTAAACGACGGAAACGATTCGGCGAGAGTTAGAATCGATAAAAATGGTATTCGTATCGAAAGTAAAGATGGTTCAGTAGGACTAAATTTACCAAGAACCGAAAACAAAAAAGAAAAATCAAACCAAGAAATACACTATAAAGATGATACAGATTCTATTAACATTAACTACAGAAATCATTCAAATAATCGTTGATTTCTTTGCGTAGACTTAAGAAGTATTTTAATTAATAATATTCAAAAAGAGACATTTCATTTCGGAATGTCTCTTTTTATTTTTGGTTACTTTGACTAATATCCGTTTCGAGTTTTGTATGTTTGCAAATGCATAAAGCATCATTTTATGAAAAAAATTTTAGGTAAACTTTTGTACTCATTAGGAGGTTGGAAATTAGATAATCATCTCGATTTATCGAAAGTAGATAAATGCGTTTTGGTTTGCGCTCCGCACACTTCCAATTGGGATTTTTACTACACTATTTTGGCTTTTTGGCAAATGGGAATTCCAATGAAAATGTTTATCAAAGATGCTTGGACAAAGCCTTGGTATGGATATTTTATCAAGAAAATGGGCGGAATCGGAATTGATCGTTCTCAACGACATAATATGGTTGATTTTGCTTCAGATATTTTAAAAAAATCAGATAAATTATATTTAATCAATACACCAGAAGGAACACGTTCTCGTGCAGAAAAATGGAAAAATGGATTTTTCTATATCGCACAAAAAGCAGATGTTCCGATTGTTTTGGCTTATTGTGATTTCAAGAAAAAACGAGCTGGAATTTCAAAAATTGTGGATACAGAAAACAGAACTTTAGAAGATGTGATGGATGAAATTCAAGATTTTTACAAAGATGTTACGGCGAAACATCCAGCACTTTATAACCCAAAAATACATTAAATCATGAACGAACAAGATATTTTACAGAAGTTCAACGAAATGTCGAAAAATACATTACTTGAAACTTTAGATATAGAATTTACGGCAGTTGGAGAAGATTTTTTATCAGGAAAAATGCCTGTAACGCCTAAAGTTCATCAGCCTTTTGGTTTGTTGCACGGCGGCGCTTCTATCGTTTTGGCAGAAACATTGGGAAGTACTTTGTCTAATGTTATTCTAAATTCTGATGATTTTGTGGCGGTTGGTCAACATGTTGACGCAAATCATCTTCGTCCAAAAAAGGAAGGAATAATTTTTGGGCATGCAACAGTTGTAAAACAAGGTCGTACTTCGCATTTGATTAAGATTGAAATCAAAGATGAAAACGATAAATTAATCTGTTATACACATTTAACAAACGCCATTATTTCTAAAAAACATGTTTAAAAAATTTCAAGATAAACTTGAAAGATTAATCCAGAATCAAAAACCATTTCTACTTTTTAGAAAACCAAATTCTACACAAGTGGAGTTGTGGGAAAATAAAAGTTTAGAATCGGCTAACAAGTTTATTTGTAATAGTTTCGATAATACAAAATTGATTGAATTTAATGATGATGAGGTTATAGAAATTTCGATTGATGAATTACCAAATTTCGAACTTTCTCTACCAGAATCTGATCAAAATGAAGCTATTTCGTATGAAAATTATATTAATTTAATTCAAAAAACAGTTCAAGAATTACAAAGTGATTCACCAACTAAAAAAATTGTAATTAGTCGAATCAATTCACTTCCAGAAACGAATATTAATTTAGTTGAAACGTTCAAAAATTTGCATCAACATTATCCAAATGCCTATGTGTATTTGCGATTTGATGCAGAAGAAGGTTGTTGGATTGGAGCTTCGCCGGAGCTTTTATTGAAAGAAAATAACCAATTTATACAAACTGTTTCTTTGGCTGGAACAAAAGCAAAAGAAGATGAATGGACAGAGAAAGAATATCACGAACAACAAGTGGTAACCGATTATATTTCGTCAACTTTAGAACCTTATACATCTTACATCGATGTTGATGGTCCATTTTCTGTAAATGCTGGCTTTTTTGAACATTTGAAATCATTTATTTCAGCTCAATTAAAAGACAAATCGCAGCTATATGATTTGTTGAAAGCCTTGCATCCAACACCTGCTGTAGGAGGAATGCCAAAAGATCTTTCAAAAGATTTTATCTTAAAAAATGAAGGATATGATCGTACTTTTTATGCTGGTTTTATGGGCTTTCAAAATAAAACAGAATCAGAGTATTTTGTGAATCTTCGATGTGCGAAAATCTTTTCGAATAAAGTTAATTTATATGTTGGAGGAGGTATAATGCCTGATTCTATTCCTGAAAATGAATGGCGAGAAACAGAACTGAAATCAAAAACAATAGGAGAGTTGTTGGTGAAATCAAATCTAAAAAATAACCTATAGTTTTATTAACTTTATTCTTAATTAATAGAAAAGCCTTAATTTCGAAAAGTTAAATTTTTAATCAAAAAACAAAATATATAATGGCAACAATCAATTGGCAAACGGTAAAGGAGTACGAAGATATCACGTTCAAGAAATGTGATGGTGTTATGCGTATTGCGTTTAATCGTCCTGAAGTTCGTAATGCATTTCGTCCGAAAACTGTTTTCGAATTATTAGATGCTTTTCAATTAGCAGAAGAAGATCGTGAAGTTGGTGTAATTTTATTAACAGGAGAAGGACCATCTGCAAAAGACGGTGGTTGGGCTTTCTGTTCTGGAGGAGATCAACGTGTTCGTGGTGCAAAAGGTTATGAAGGACAAGATGGTGTTGGACGTTTAAATATTTTAGAAGTTCAGCGTTTGATTCGTTTTTCGACTAAAGTTGTTGTAGCTGTGGTAAACGGTTGGGCAGTAGGTGGAGGACATTCTTTGCACGTGGTTTGTGATATGACATTGGCTTCTAAAGAACACGCAATTTTCAAACAAACTGATGCAGATGTAGCTTCATTTGATGGTGGTTACGGTTCGGCTTATTTGGCTAAACAGGTTGGTCAAAAACGTGCACGTGAAATCTTTTTCTTAGGATTGAATTACTCTGCACAAGAGGCTTACGATATGGGAATGGTGAATTTAGTTGTTCCACATGACGAGTTAGAACAAGTTGCTTTTGATTGGGCACAAGAAATTTTAACAAAATCGCCAACGGCAATTAAAATGTTGAAGTTTGCATTCAATTTAGTAGACGATGGTTTAGTTGGACAACAAATTTTTGCTGGAGAAACAACACGTTTTGCATACGGAACAGAGGAAGCTGTAGAAGGTCGTAATGCGTTCTTAGAAAAACGTCCAAGAGATTTTTCTAAATTTAGATAAGAAAATTTTCGAAATATAAAAAAGCGATGTTTAACATCGCTTTTTTATATTTCTATAAAATCAATTACATTTACCCAAAACCTAATTAATTTGTGACAATAGATTTTCCTGTTTCCATCGAAATTTTTGGACATTCAGTCTTAATTCATCCTATTTTCGAATCGGTCGGAATTTTTATTGCGATGCGTTATTATGCATTTCTTCGAAAACGTAACAAATCAAGTTTGTCTACAATTCAATCTTTCGGTATTATTATTGGCGCTTTAGTTGGTGCACTTTTGGGATCCAAAATAATTGGAACATTAGAAAATCCTCAAGCTTTTTTGGATGCAGAAAATCAATTTCTCTTTTTCTGGACAAGTAATACAATTGTAGGAGGATTGACCCTTGGTTTAATTGGTGTTGAGTTAACAAAAAAAATAATTGGTCACAAAGAAAGTACAGGCGATTTGATTGTTTTTCCATTAATTTTAGCGATGATAATTGGTCGAATCGGGTGCTTTTTAACAGGTGTTTACGAACAAACGTATGGAATAGAAACAACTTCAATTTTTGGAATGAATTTAGGCGATGGATTGATGCGTCATCCTGTTGCTTTGTACGAAATTGTTTACCTTCTTTTGCTTTGGATAGTTTTGAAGATTATTCAGGAAAAATATATTTATCCTTCTGGATATTTGTTTCAAATCTTTATGTTGGCTTATTTTTTATTTCGTTTTTGTTTAGATTTTATCAAACCAATTCATCCATTATTTTTAGGTTTAAGTTCTATACAATTAACATGCGTTTGTGTCATAATTTATTATATCTTTAAGTTATTACAAACTAAACCTAAATACATAAAATGATCTACGCAGTTATTTTTGCAGAAGGCGGTCTTGGAAGTGATTTTATTTATATTATCATTGCGATTTTGTTAGTGATTGCGATTATTGGTGGTGCTGTTGGTACATTAATTTCACTAATTATTAACTCAATTTCTGGACATAAAAAAGAAACAAAATATTATTTAATGGTTTTCGGAATGTGTGCTTTGATAACACTTATTATTTCGGGAATGGTTTGTGGTTCAATGTAAATCTTAGCCAATGTTAGCAGTTATTTTTTTACAAAATTTTATAAGTGAAGGAACTATAGAGTTTATTTTTTTTCTTGCTGTATTAGCTGTAATTCTTATAGCTTTTATAGGCTCAAGTTTTATTACTTTAATTTATAAATTAATTCAGAAAAATGTTAATCGAAAACGATTAATAGTATTATTTTTTATATTATTTATTAGTTTAATCATCTTGATATCAACTATTTTATTTTTTGTTATAAAAGATTTCATGTTTTCAAATTCATACTATGCCGGTTAGAAATTATACCTATTACGATTATACAATAAGTCTTTGTCCAGAATGTTTGAAACGAGTTGGTGCAAAAATTATCATTGAAGACGAAAATGTTTTTATGACAAAACGTTGTCCAGATCACGGTTTCTTCAAAACAAAAATTGCAACTGATGTCGATTATTACAAAAACATCAGAAATTATAACAAAGCTTCGGAAATGCCTTTGCATTTTGGGACGGATGTCGAATATGGTTGTCCGTACGATTGCGGTTTGTGTGTCGATCACGAGCAACATTCGTGTTTATCAATTGTTGAAGTGACAGATCGATGCAATTTAACATGTCCAACTTGTTACGCCATGTCGTCGCCACATTATGGTTCTCATCGTAGTTTGGAGCAGATTGAGGCGATGTTCGATACAATTGTTAAAAATGAAGGCGAACCAGATGTAGTACAAATTAGCGGTGGTGAACCAACAATTCATCCACAATTTTTTGAGATTATGGAAATTGCAAAATCAAAACCGATTAAACATTTGATGTTGAATACAAACGGAATTAGAATTGCAAATGATCCTGGTTTTGCCGAAAAATTAGCAACTTATGCGCCTGAATTTGAAATTTATCTGCAATTTGATTCATTCAAAAAAGAAGTTTTAGAAGATTTTCGAGGAAAAGATTTGACAGATGTTCGAATGAAAGCTTTAGAAAAATTGAATGAATTAAATCTTTCTACAACTTTGGTTGTTGTGTTGCAAAAAGATAAAAATATTGATGAAATAGGGAAGATTATTGATTTTGCGCTTAAACAAAAATGTGTGCGTGGCGTGACGTTTCAACCTGTCGAAATTGCGGGAAGAAATAGAGATGATTCGGCTCACGAAAAAATTACATTAACAGAAGTTCGTCAAGAAATTATTGATCAATATCCACTTTTCAATTCAGATGATATTATTCCAGTTCCGTGCAATCCAGATGCTTTGGCGATGGGTTATATGCTGAAATTGAATGATGAGGTAATTCCGCTTACACGTTATATTAATCCTGCGGATTTGTTGAATAACGAATCGAAAAATACAATTGTCTACGAACAAGATGAACAATTGAAAGTACAATTATTAGACATTTTTAGTACAGGAATTTCTGTTGATAAAGTGCAACCAAAAGTAAATCAATTACTTTGTTGTTTACCAGAAGTTTGTGCACCTGAATTGGATTTAGATTACGATAATTTGTTCCGAATAATCATTATGAATTTTATGGATGCACATGATTTTGATGTTCGTGCTGTTAAAAAATCTTGCGTACATATCGTCAACAAAGATTTGAAATTAATTCCATTCGAAACAATGAATTTATTTTATCGCGACGAAAAAGCTGCTTATTTAGAAGAATTGAGAAAAGAGGATAAAGTGTTGTTTTAGATGATGATGACAAATTGCTTATTTTTTGGTGATAGTATTACTTACGGCGAATATGACGGGGTTTTGGGAGGTTATGTAGAAATTTTGAAACGTTATTGTCATACAGAATTTTATAACAACAATGCAAATGAAGTCAATTGTTTTAATCTTGGAATTGGAGGTGAGACAACAGAAGGTTTAATGAACCGATTTGAAGTTGAGACAAAAGCACGTCTTTCTCCTGATGAAAATCTAATTTTCTTTTTTTATGGCGCAAATGATTTAGCTGAAAGATATGATGTAGAATTGGTTTCACTCGCTAATTTTGAATCAAATCTTTTTGAAGTAATTTCTCAAGCAAAAGAATTTACACCTAACATTTATGTGATAAGTATTTTACCAATTTCTAAAATGGTTGATGGAATAAAAGTTCCTGAACGTAAATTTCGTACAACTCAGAAAATTGAATTATATAATCAGAAACTAAAAGAAGTAGCGCTTCAAAATCAAATAGAATTTATTGATATTTTCTCACGTTTTAATTCAACTAAAGAAAAATATCTTTCAAAAGATGGTATTCATCCAAATGAAAAAGGATATCAATTTATTGCAAATCAAATAAAACCGATTGTTGAAAGGTATTTGTAAAAAGCACCTTTAAATAAGGTGCTTTTAATGATTTATTTTTTTAAAAATTTTGCTGAAGAATTACCTATTTTATAAATATAGTTTCCATTAGATAAATTTTGAACATCTATAGAAATTTTATTTTCAATAGGATTAAAGTCTTTTTTTAGAATCAATCGTCCTGATATATCATAAATTTCTACATTGTTTGCACCATTTTTAGGATTAACAATATTTAATGTTGATTGTGCAGGATTTGGAAAAGCTTGTAATTTAGAATTTTCTTTTACTTCTTCAATTGATAAAGACGAAGTAGGTAATAAGTAAACTTCTTGATATATATCTAAATAATCTTGTTTATTTACTTGTGAAATTATTAATTTATTTTTATTTGATTTTTCATCAAAAAATACAGTTGGATAGTAAGAAGAATAATTAGGAGAATTAGATAAATTTTTTATAATTTTCCCGTTTTCGTCAATAATTAAATATTTATAATCACTATCATTTCTTATCTCTACAATAAATTCATAATTATCATCTGTATTGAAAATATGTTTAGAGACAGATAACCAACGATCATATATATCATATGAAAAATGTAAAGAGTAATCACTTGGCATATCAACACTAATTGTTTTTATAATTGAATAATCAGAGTTATATAAAACAAGTTTATTATCATTTGTTGCTGAAACATAAGTAATATCCTTATTGTTATTTATAACAGAAACATATTCATTTTTAGAAAAAGTTTTTTCTAATGTAATTTGTGCAAATGAAATTGTAGAAGCCAATAATGCTCCAAAGAATAAATTTTTTTTCATAAATCTTTTTTTCAAAGATATAATTTAATAAATTTTAAAGGTAAAAAATTGTTTATCTTTTATCTTTATTCATTATAAATAACTCATTTTGGTTTTGTAACTTTGTTCGTGAAAGTTTATGGTAATTTTTCAAATAAAAAATTAGTATTAACAAACGAAATTTTCTTCGGGGCAAGGCGAAATTCCTTACCGGCGGTTATAGTCCGCGACTCCTTTAACTTTGTTATGGGACTGATTTGGTGAAACTCCAAAACCGACAGTATAGTCTGGATGAGAGAAGAAAATTGAACACAACTGAAAGTCATGAGTGATAAGTATTAAGTTCTGAGTAAAAACTCATGACTCACAACTTTGAACTTATTACTTAACAATGTGTTTCGCCCTGAAGTGATGTTTCATGATAAAAACAAAAATCAAATGAAAACAATCACACAATTTGGCTCAACAGCCAACGAAAGAATTGCAAATGCAATTAAAGATCTACAAAACGGAAAAGGAATTTTATTAATTGATGATGAAAACCGCGAAAACGAAGGTGATATCATTTTTCCTGCTTCCACCATTACAGCACCAGATATGGCTTTGATGATTCGCGAATGTAGCGGAATTGTTTGTCTCTGTATTTCGAAAGATAAAGCAAATGAGTTGGAGTTAAATCCGATGGTTGTGAATAACAATTCGCGCTTTCATACAGCATTTACAGTTACGATTGAGGCAAAAGAAGGTGTAACAACTGGTGTTTCTGCTACGGATCGTGTACAAACGATAAAAACGGCAATTCATCCTCAAGCAAAACCGACTGATCTTAATCGTCCTGGACATGTTTTTCCTTTAATCGCTCGTCCAAAAGGCGTTATGGAGCGACGTGGACATACAGAAGGAAGTATTGATATTGTGAAATTGGCAGGTTTGGGAAATGAAGCTGTTTTGTGCGAATTGACAAATGTTGATGGTACAATGGCGAAAGTTCCTCAAATTATAGATTTTGCCGAAAAACATGAAATGACAGTTTTGACAATTGAGGATATTTACGAATATCGTCTTCAATTAGAGGAGAAAAAACAATTAGAATTCGCTTAAATTAAACACTAAAATACATCATAAACTTTCAAAAATCTTCGGGTAGAAATACGCGAAGATTTTTTTTGATTTTATACAAATTTATTATCCAAAATCAAGGTAGTTTTGAATAAAATCAGTGTACATTTAAAAACTTAAAATTCAAATTACAAAATGACATCAGAGGAGAAAGTTCCATCCGTTTGGAAAAATAAAGAATTTATTCCATTCATATTTTTAAGGTTTTCCTTAATATTTGCTTTATTTATTCAGAGTACATCTGTTGCTTACGAAATTTTTAAAGTCACTCAGAAAGAAATTTTTCTTGGATTAATTGGTTTAGCAGAGTTTTTACCAATTCTTTTAACTGCTTTTTATGCGGGACAATTGGTTGATAAATTGGATAAACGGATGATTTTGGTACGAAGTATTGGTTGTTTTATGACTGCATCTTTTGTCTTGATGATTGTAAATTTTCCGTCAGTTCGGCAAGCAATTGGAATTCCTGTTTATTTAGGAATTTGTTATTTTGCATTTTTCATTTTGGGATTGACAAGATCTTTTAGCGGACCAGCTTTGTTTGCCCTTTTAGCTTTAGTTGTTCGCAAAGAAAACTACACAAAAGCAATTCCAGTTTCTTCGTCTGCATTTATGATTGGATCAGTTTTAGGACCTTTAGCAGGAGGAGTTATTTTAGCAAAATTTGGTATTGAAGCTGCTTTGATAACCGCTTTTACAATTA
The DNA here is from genome assembly GCF_002484185.1 of Empedobacter sp. UBA7620. Taxonomy (NCBI): domain Bacteria; kingdom Pseudomonadati; phylum Bacteroidota; class Flavobacteriia; order Flavobacteriales; family Weeksellaceae; genus Empedobacter; species Empedobacter sp. UBA7620. The sequence goes on from NZ_DLJI01000031.1 coordinate 138,593, forward strand.
TGTGTATTTCGATGGTCATGATATTGTTGATCTCTAAAAAACCAGCAGAATTATCTGAATCAGAATCGACAGAATCACCAATGACACGTATCAAAGAAGGTTTGAGATTTATTTGGGGAACACCAATTATCTTAGCTGTTTTGAGTTTGGATATGTTTGCGGTTTTCTTTGGTGGAGCAGAATCGTTGTTGCCAGCTTTCGTAGAAAAAGTACTGAATCAAGGTTCTGAAGCTTTTGGTTTATTACGTTCAGCACATGGAATTGGATCTATTATAATGATGTTTTTCTTGTCGATGATTCCAAGTTTATTGAAAGGAAATGTTGGACCAAAATTATTGGGAGCAGTCGCAATGTTTGGTGTTTGTATTATTTCTTTTGGATTTAGTCAAAATCTGTATTTATGTTTTGTTATTTTGATGTTTGGAGGTGCTTTTGATGCAATTTCGATGGTAATTCGTCAAAGTATTTTACAAATCAAAACGCCCGAAAATTTGAAAGGTCGTGTTTCATCTGTCAATTCAATATTTGTGAGCTCTTCTAACGAATTAGGAGCTTTAGAAAGTGGAATTGCCGCAACATTTTTAGGGTTAGTTCCAGGAATTATTTTTGGCGGAACAATGACAATTTTAACTGTAATTTTTATTGCTTTTTTCATCAAACCTATTCGAAAAGTAACTTTAGAATAAAATATTCATATAAAAAGAAGTAAAGGTTTTAAAATAAAGAAAAGCGAATCAAACGATTCGCTTTTTTGTTATCTTTAAGAAAATAATTATCAATGAAATCTATTGTTTACTTTTTACTTTTAGGATTTGGTTTGTTGAGTTGTAAGCGAGAATTATCGCAAGAAGAACGAGATAAATTGCATCAAGATTCGATTAATCAAAAGATTTTAGCAATGGGAATGAATGCAGATTCTTCGTTTTCTTATAGAAAGTATAACAAAGCTTTAAATGATTATTATAGTAAAGATTCTTTAATACCAGAACCTTCTTTTGATTTTGCCGAAGATCAATTTATATTTTATAATGATACTTTAATCTACTATTATAATAATGAGTTTCCTTATGATGATTTTTGTGGAACTCCTTCTTTTCAAGCTGAAAGGAATAAAGAAATTTATGAAGAATTTAAAGTTAAAAAGAAAGATCTAATTCTAATAAAATCGGATACAATAATTGATTTTATTAAAAGAATAGAACAGAAAACTGAAAAAGATAAAAGAATTCCAAAATCTATTATTATAGGAATAAATAAAGATTCAATTAAAAGTAAAGAGCTCCAAAAATTAAGAAAATATTTGATCAATACAGATTTTAGATATGTTTTTCGTCCACTTTCAACGCGCGAACGTTTGGTAGCCGATGCGAAATTCAATAATACTTCCGAAGATTTTTCTAAAATAAATTGGGATAGTGCTTATCACGAGGATTATAAGAAATTTTATCCAAAGAATTAAAGCGTCAATCCTTCCAAATCATCAATGGTTCCGTTGTAGATATTCACATCAACTTTATAACGTTTTACGCCATCTATGGTTGCTTTTTCGGTAAATTGCCAAAAATCCCAATGACCTTTCATTTCTTGCACCCAAAAATTGTAATTGGCAATCCAAATAATATAACCATCAAAATGATCTTGCAAATAATCTTCGAAATATTTGTCCGACGTATAAATAATCGGTTTGATATCGTAATGCTCTTCAACAATTTTGCACCAATTCTTAATTCCTTCCACCAAACGAACCATAGATTGTGTTCTCGGTAAGGTTTCAATATCCAAAACTGGAGGCAAATCGCCATTTTCTAATTTTACTTTTGCAATAAAATTCTGCGCTTGTAAAGTCGAATTTTCGTCTGGACGATAAAAATGATAAGCACCACGCAAAATATTATTTTCTTTTGCACCTTCCCAATTATCCTCAAAAGTCTCATCAATAGACGAAGTTCCCATTGTAGAACGGATAAAAGCAAAATTTATAGGATACAAATTGTAAATCGTATGCATTTTCGTCCAATCAATTTTTCCTTGATAATGCGAAACATCAACACCAAAAGTTTTGAGATAATATTTATCCATCACCTCAATATTTCGAATGTCAAATTTTGTAACTTTATCATCAACCAATTTTTCGCCTTTCAGCGATTTTTCTACAACCGAAAAATAGTAATGAATACCATGGCGATAACGATACGCAAAATAAACAACGCACAAAATCAGCAAACTAATTACATAAGTCGAAAGTTTGATTTTTTTTAATGTATTAAAAATAGATTGTTGTGTTTTCTTTTTACGAGGCATTTTAGTAGTTGAAATAGATAAATTCTATGCAATATTACTTCAATTTTCGATGATAAAAAAAGTAAAATCTTCATTATCTTTGTTCAGTATGAAAAAATGGATATTAGCCGCAAGGCTTCGCACATTACCACTTTCTTTGAGTGGATTATTATTGGCTGGATTTATTGCAAAATCAGAAGGAATCTTTCGAAATGATATATTTTTCTTATCACTTTTAACAACTTTGGCTTTCCAAATTTTATCAAATTTCGCAAACGATTATGGCGATGCGGTAAAAGGAACAGACGCAAATAGAGTAGGAGAACAGCGTGCTGTAGCATCTGGATTGATTACACAAAACCAAATGAAAGTTGCCATCGGAATTATGGTTGCGATTTCTTTAGCTTGTGTTGCTGCATTGTTGTATGTATCTTTTTATCCAAATGATATGAAATACATTTACATTTTTCTTGGCTTGGGTGTTGCGTCTATTTTTGCAGCAATGGCTTATACAATGGGAAAAAAACCATACGGATATATTGGTTTAGGAGATGTTTTTGTGTTCTTATTCTTTGGAATTTTAGCTGTTGCGGGTGGAGAATTTTTATATTCTAAAGTTTTTCAATGGCAAATTTTATTACCTGCAGCTTCGATGGGATGTTGGAGTGTAGCAGTGTTAAATTTGAACAATATGCGCGATGTGAAAAATGATGTCAAAAACAATAAAATTACGGTTGCATCAAAATTAGGATTTCAAAAAAGTAAATATTACCAAATGGCTTTAATGACGATTCCTTTTGCATTAAGCGCATTATATGTAACGATGTCACCACTTAAACAAGGTAAATTATCTGGTTTTGTATTTTTAATTTTAATCTTTTTTGCGAACGCCATTCGTCGTCAAATTTTCGCAGTAAAAGACCCAAAAGATTTCGATCCATTCTTGAAACAAGTAGCAATGTTAGCTTTATTTTTCGCTGTATTATTAGGATATAGCTTAATCGGTTTCGATTTTATTGATACTTTAATTCGTTAATCACAAAAAAATATATAATGAAAATTCAATACTTAGGACATGCCTCGCTTGCGATTGAAGCAAACGGCAAACACATTGTTGTTGATCCATTTATTACACCAAATGAATTAGCAAAAAACATCGATTTCAAAAGTTTAAAAGCGGATTATATTGTCATTACGCATGCGCATCAAGATCATGTGTATGATGTGGAAGAATTGGCAAAACGAACAGGCGCTTTGATTATTTCGAATGCAGAAATTGCTTCTTATTATTCGGAAAGAGGTTTGAAAGCACACGGAATGAATACGGGCGGTAAATTTAGTTTTGACTTTGGTTCGATTCAATCGACGATTGCATTTCATTCGAGTTCATTTGCTGATGGAACGTATGGAGGAGATCCGAATGGCTACATTATCGAAAGTGAAGGAAAGCGTGTTTATATCGCTGGTGATACAGCTTTGACATACGAAATGAAGTTGATTCCAGATACAATTGGACAACTTGATTTAGCAATTTTACCAATCGGAGATAACTTTACGATGGGTGCAAAAAGTGCTTCTATTGCTGCAGAATATGTGCAAGCAACTAAGGTTTTGGGTTATCATTACGATACATTTCCACCAATTAAAATTGATAAAGCAGAAGCGAAATCTATTTTCTTTTCGCGTCATATTCAATTGATTTTATTAGAAGTTGGTGAAGATTTAACAGTTTAAGAAATTCTTTACAACATATAAAAGCTCGAGATAATCTCGAGCTTTTTTTATTATTCTCCAATGTGAATATTATTTTTTTTCAAAATTTCCATAAATTTTTCTTCTTGATTATTCTTTTTCATCGCTTGATATGCAACCGAAATTACCGTTTCTGCATCAGATCTGTATGGAGAGTTATTTTCAATGTATTTATTATAGGCTTTACACATGTAATCTAAACCTTTTTCATATTCTTTAAGATCAACGATATACAAATGACCTAAACCGTAAAAAGTTTCAGGATTGTTAGGATAAATATCTGCAAACTTTTCATAGGCTTCTATTGCCGCAGTATAATTTTTTTGATGTATATAAGCCACTGCAATATTTTGTAATGGCATAGCGCCATAAGGATTGATTTGCAAAGATTTTTGATAAGCTTCTATTGCCTCATCATATCGTTCCAATCTTCTCAAATTTACCCCAAGATTATCCCACGCATAATAAAACTTCGGATCTTCTTTAACCGCATTTGCAAAAAAGTCTGCTGCAGATTTCCAATTACTTTCCTTTACAGCTTTCAAACCTTCAGAATAATAATCCAAAGCTTTTCTATTTTCAGAAGGGATTTCATTTTCTAATCCAATTTCACTTGAAGCAATAATATCTCTAAAATTATCGCAATTATCGAATAAATCTGACTCGATTGCTCTGTAATATTTTAGATATTCTCCACTTTTTTCATTTGTATCAATATTAATTTTGATTTCTTTTTTATCCTTTTTCTTTTTACCGTTTGTTTCAACTGAAATAGCACTTAATTTATCAATCATCTGAAAAGCTAGGACTTCTTCATCAATACAAGATTTGATTTTGTCATAAAGCTCTTTTCGATTATATAATTGATTTTGTTTTATTTTATGAAAACATTCGCAACTATTTTTAACAGCATTTGCTTTAAATTTATCAAAATCCGATTTTTTTTCTTGTGCAATAACATTGCTTACAGAGATTAAACTTATAATTAAAATGTAAAATTTATTCATAATGAGTATTAATATTTAGATAAATATACAATTTAATCGATTCAGTGGTAAAATAATACGATTCTAAATCCTATTGATAATAATTAATCTTTCTCATTCGATTATCTTTGCCGCAATTATTCGATAAAATTTATGATTACAGTTAATGATATTACCGTTCAATTCGGTTCTTCAACGTTGTTTAGTGGAGTTAGTTTTGTGATAAACGAAAATGACAAAATTGCTTTAATGGGAAAAAATGGAGCAGGAAAATCTACTTTACTTAAGATTGTTGCAGGAATCAATAAACCTTCTTTGGGAAATATTTCAGCGCCAAAAGATGCGGTAATTGCTTATTTACCACAACATTTGTTAACCGAAGATAATTGTACTGTTCGTGAAGAAACATCAAAAGCTTTTGCTGAATATTTATCAATGAAAAATGAAATTGATGAATTAAATGAGCAATTAACTGTACGAACTGATTATGAAAGTGATGATTATATGAAGCTAATCGAGCGCGTTTCAGAAGTTAGTGAGAAATTTTATTCGATAGAAGAAGTAAATTACGAAGCCGAAGTGGAAAAGGTTTTGAAAGGAATGGGATTTGCGCAAGAAGATTTGGATCGATCAACTTCTGAGTTTTCGGGAGGTTGGCGTATGCGAATCGAATTAGCTAAAATTCTTTTGCGTAAACCAGATTTAATTTTATTAGATGAGCCAACGAATCACTTGGATATCGAATCGATTCAGTGGTTAGAGGATTTCTTGAAAAATCAAGCCAAAGCTGTGATGGTGATTTCGCACGATCGCACATTTGTCGATAATATTACGAATCGTACAATCGAAGTGACAATGGGACGAATTTATGATTATAAAGCCAAATATTCTGACTATTTAGTGTTGCGTCAAGATCGTAGAATTCATCAGCAAAAAGCTTATGATGAACAACAAAAATTCATTGCTGAAAATAAATTATTTATCGAACGTTTTCGTGGAACTTTCTCTAAAACAGAACAAGTGCAATCGCGCGTTCGTATGTTGGAAAAGCTAGATATTATCGAAGTTGATGAGGTTGATACTTCAGCTTTGAAATTGAAATTCCCTGCAGCTGCTCGTTCGGGACAATATCCTGTTGTAGTCGAAAATTTAGATAAATCGTATGGCGATCATATTGTGTTTAAAGATGCGAATATGGTAATTGAACGAGGACAAAAAGTAGCGTTAGTTGGTAAAAATGGCGAAGGAAAATCAACAATGATTAAAGCGATTATGAATGAAATTGATTTCGAAGGAAAATTAGAAATAGGTCATAATGCACAAATCGGATATTTTGCTCAAAATCAAGC
>NZ_DLJI01000031.1:145068-145593 GCF_002484185.1 Empedobacter sp. UBA7620
ATATTTTGCTCAAAATCAAGCTGCTTTATTAGATGAAGATTTAACTATTTTCGAAACTGTAGACCGCATTGCAGAAGGTGATATCAGAACACAAATCAAAAGTATTTTGGGCGCATTTATGTTCAAAGGTGATGATGTCGACAAGAAAGTAAAAGTGCTTTCTGGTGGAGAAAAAACGCGTTTGGCAATGGTAAAATTGTTGTTAGAGCCTTATAATGTCTTGATTTTAGATGAGCCAACAAATCACTTGGATATGAAAACAAAAGATATCATCAAAGATGCATTGAAAGAATTTGAAGGAACGGTAATTTTAGTTTCCCATGATCGTGATTTCTTAGATGGGTTGGCAGAGAAAGTTTTCGAATTTGGAAATAAACGTGTCAAAGAACATTTTGAGGATATCAAAGGTTTCTTAGCAACAAAGAAAATAGAAAACTTGAAAGAAATAGAAAAGTAAATTCAATTTTAGATATACAGAAAATCCTTAAAATAAGTTTTAAGGATTTTTTTAATGTTTCAAATTAC
>NZ_DLJI01000031.1:145640-179524 GCF_002484185.1 Empedobacter sp. UBA7620
AGTTTCAAATTACCTTTACATTTAAAGAGATAATGGACTTTCTATTATGAATATTGAATACTACAAGCCGAAAAATAAAATTTTACAGAAATATGTAGATGGATATTATTTTATAAAAGAGGATAAAAATTCAGGAAGTGTAGAATATGAGACATTTCCGAATAATAATTTTTTTTATACAATCAATAAAAATACCATTGTGAAAGAGGAAAAAGAGAATATTTTTCTTAGTTCTTCTAACGATAATTCAATTATTGGTTCTTTGGTTTTGAGTTATTCGAAGCCGATGAGAATTTTTTATACACATTTGTTCGACGAAATCACGATCTGTTTTAAACCTTTAGGAATATTTCATTTTGATGTAACTGATTTTAATTCGGAAAGTAAAAAGACATTAATTGATTATAATTTGCTTGAAGAAATAACAGAGTTTTCTGCCAAATTATTTGATTTAACGATGAATGAAAAGGCGATTGAATTAGAAAAATATTTGATTTCAAAGTTGATAGAAGTTGATTTATCTTTTATGGAAAATATAATTAGAGATGTTGAAAATGAAATTAAAATCGAAGATATTTCAACTAAATATTCAATTTCAAGGCAATATTTGAACCGAATTTTCAAGAAACATTTAGGAAAATCTCCTTCTGAATATAGAAAAGTGTATCGATTCAGAAATTCTTTACTCAATAAAAAAGAAAGTAAAAATTTAACTGAATTGTCATCAAATGATTATTACGATCAATCACATTTTATCAAAGATTTCAAATCAATTACAAAACTAAAACCAAATCAATTTTTTAAGGAAGTTGATTTAGAAAAGGACACACTTTTGAAATTTTTTGATTAGTTTACATTCTTACAATTTTGAATCTTTTTATTAAAATAGTTTAGCTAATAAATTATTGTTACATGATCAATTGGAAAAAGATTCACTATTTTACTTATACATTTTGTCGCTATTTTTTAGCAACCATGATTATTTCTTACGCTTTTGCAAAAATTTTTGAAACTCAATTTATATCGCAACCAAGCGTCTATGACAAACCAATAGGAAATCTTTCAGGATTTGAACTTACGTGGTTTTATTATGGTTATTCATATTGGTATGGTTTAATCATCGCCTCAATGCAAATTATCAGTTCTTTGCTTCTATTTTTTAGGCAAACAACAAGAATTGGCATCATTATTTTCTTAACGTTTATGATTAATATTTTGCTGATGGATTTTGCTTATGATATTGATGGAGCAAAAGGAATGGCAGTCGTTTTAACGATAATGGCGTTATTTGTTTTTCTGTCTGATTATAAGGAATTGATTAAATATTTTATAAAAACGCCTCCTTTATTTGAGGAGCAAAGAACTGCTAAAATCAATAAAATAAGTAAACTGAAATTTATCTATATTCCTCTAGTTTTCATTGGATTCTTTGTTTTGATAATTACATTAAAAGATAAATTTTTAAGTCAAAATCAATTTTTTGGAGCTTGGGAAAATGTAGAAAATAATGAAAGAATTTATTTTGAATCTGCTAATACATTTCAAAAAGTGAATAATTCTACATTTAAACCAATTAATTCAGGAATGTATGATTTTGAAAAAGATTCAATTTATTTAAAAGGAATGCAAGAGGAAAATCAAACTCCTGAAATTATTCTTAAAGGAAAATTTAATATCCATAATAATGTATTGAAAATAGAGACTGCTAAAGGAGTTGAAATTTATAAAAGAATTAGATAAAAACAAAAAATCCACTCAACTGAGTGGATTTTTTTATGCTTGTTTCTTCACGAACTTCGTTAAAATAACGATTAATTGTCCGTCAACTTTTCCTTCAATTTGTTCGGTATTATCATGAACTAAACGAATATTTCGTACAGCAGTTCCAATTTTTGCATTGATAGAAGAACCTTTTACATCCAAATCTTTAATCAATGTCACCGTATCTCCATTCACCAAAATATTTCCGTTGCTATCTTTGTGCAAATCCACACTTCCGTCACCTTCATGATCGCCAGAAGCTTTTGCCCACTCCATATTTTCGTCATCCAAATACATCATATCCAAAGCATCAGCAGCCCAAGATTCGTTTCTAAAACGATTCAACATTCGCCAAGAAAGCACTTGTACAGCAGGAACTTCGCTCCACATAGAAGAAAGTAAAAACGATTCCCAAAACGAGGCATCTAATTCTTCTTTCTTTTCAATTTGGTTGATACATTTTTGTGTAATGTAAACATTTCGATCAGGATTACTACTCGCATCAGGATTCACTTCATAAATAGCCAAATTTTCTGTAACTCCCGTCAATTCGCATTGGTTACCACTTCTTTCTTGTAAAAATGTATCTAATTTCATGTATTGATTTTAAAACTTTTGCAAAGATAACCTTTATTTAGAATTTAAACTTTTAAGGTATTTTAATCAGAATTATTTAAATTCGTTAAGAATAAAATTCAACCTTAAAATATGTTAGTAAAGAAAAACTCGGGCGAGTTAATCCCATATGATCCAAAAGCTTTAAAACGTTCGTTAACGAAATCTGGTGCAAAAAAAGAGGAAGTTGAAGAGGTTTTCGAATTAGTATCGAAAGATCTTTACGACGGAATTCCGACCAGAGAATTGTATCGGATAGCTTTTGCTCATCTCAAAAATTATAGAAATTCGTATGCGGCGCGTTATAGCTTAAAAAGAGCTTTGCGAGATTTGGGACCAGAAGGATATTATTTCGAAAAGTGGATTGGAAAAGTGATGCAAGCGGCAGGATATGACTCTTTGCATTCGGAAATTGTGCAAGGAAATGCGGTGACGCACGAAATTGATGTGGTGGCTTCTAAAGGAGATCAATTGCTTTTCTGTGAATGTAAATTTAGAAATGACGAAGATGCCAAAATTTCTGTGACAACGCCGATGTATTTTTTATCGCGAATGAAAGATGTAGAAAGTCATACGTATCATTTTTTTGGACGAGATATGAAACCAACAAAAGGTTTCTTGGTAACGAATGCGTATTTAACGACGGATAGTATAGATTTTGCAAATTATTATGGAATTGGATTGATTTCTTGGGATTATCCTGAAACAAATAGTATCAAATATTTGGTTGATAATGCGGCTTTGTATCCAATTACATGTTTAACGACTTTGACGCCAGAGCAAGAAAAAGTTCTTTTATCGAAAGAATGTATTTTGGTGAAAGATTTACAACAAAATAATAAGTTTTTAGATTCATTAAACTTGTCTAAAGAACAACGAAACGAAGTTTTGGAAGAAACAAATGAATTATTAGAAATCGAGAATTTCACCTGCGAAATTGCTTAAACTGAAATAAAAAGAAGCTCAATATTGAGCTTCTTTTGTTTTATAATTCTTTAAAAATTTCAAAACTATCTTTGTGATCGCACCAAAATTCATCCAAATTAATCATTCGATCTTTTAGGAACGGAATAATCTGTGGCCAATCAGTTTCTCTAAAAATACTAATGTTTTCTAAACGCATTTTTATCGTCGAAATCATTTTTCCATCTTCGTCATAATCTTCTTTTGTCCAAATCCATTTTTCGCCAAGATAACTTTCCAAAACATTTTCATATTCCTCAAACTGTTCATAAATCATCAGTTGAACGGACGGATCTGGATGCGAAATTTCAATCGAAACCTCGGCAAATTTACGCTCGACATCCGTTCTAAAATAAACACCTTTTACATCCGTTTTGTAATTTATCCAATTAATACGCGTTCCTTCGGCATTCATCTGCAATTTCATATACGTTCCATACGAAATCCAAAAATCCTTTTTTATGCGATAAGCATCTTCTTTTGAAAACAAATTGATTATTTTTTTACAAAAATCGGTTTAATATTCTATTCAACAAAATTTAGAGAAAAATAGCTAGGATTGATTCTTGTTCTATTACATTTGAATAAATATTTTTAAAAAATAAATATGAAACTATTTTCTTTCCTAGGTTTAATGGGAATTTTGGCTTTTTCTACTGTAAATGCACAATCTGTAGAAACGGTAAAATATGAAGCTTTACACGAAAAAATAGCAAATTATAAAGATCAAGTTGTGGTGGTTAATTTTTGGGCAACATGGTGTGCGCCTTGTGTAGAGGAGATTCCAGCTTTTATGGAAATTAACGAAAAATACAAAGACAATCCTAATTTCAAGATGTTGTTGGTTTCGTTAGATCGACCAAAAATTATCGATAAAGTGAAGAAGTTTATGCTTGACAATAAGATAAATGCAGAAGTTGTTTTGTTGGATGATACCAAACGAATGAATGAATGGATTCCGTCATTTGATCCGAAATGGGCAGGAAATATTCCTGTAACAATCATTTATAATAAAGGCGAGAAAAAGGTTTTCCATGATCAAGCCATGACAAAATTTGAATTAGAAGATTACATTACCGAATATCTTAATTAAACGATAAAACTCCTGAAAATACTTTTAGGAGTTTTTTATTTTTCGTAAGTTTATACTAACATAAAACTACAAAAATGAATAAAAAACATATCAGAAAAGATGTTATTCAACATTTAATTCAATTGAAACAAGATGAAATTAATGCATTAATAGAATCTGAACGAATTTATGCTGAAGGAGCAGATTTAGACGAAGAATCAAGTTTAGAGTTAGATGATTTTGCGCAACAAAGTCAGTCGACGGATGCAGCGAGAAGTTTACGAATTCGTATTAATCAATCAACAGAAGATTTAGAGGAGTTTAAAGCACTTCGACCTGAATTGGTTGACGAAATTACAGAAGGAAATGTTGTGTTTACAGATAAAGTGAATTTTGTAATTGGTTTATCTTTCAAAGATTTTGAATGGGAAAATAAAAAGTTTGTTGGAATTAGTACACAAGCGCCTATTTTTGATGCTTTAGTTGGAAAACGAGCTGGAGATAAATTAGAATTTAATGGAATCAATTATACCATAGAAGAAATATTATAACATGCCAAAAATACATACAATCGATCTTAATTTTCAGAATGAAAACGAAGCAATCGCAACTTATTTAATCGAAACAGAACAAGGACCAATTTTGGTTGATCCAGGACCATATTCAACTTTTGAGAATTTGAAAGCTGGTATTGAAGCGTTAGGTTGGCGAGTAATCGATATCGAAAACATATTAATTACACATATTCATTTTGATCATGCTGGTGCTGCATGGAAATTTACAGAACATGGCGCAACAATTTTCTTAAATCCGATTGGTTTACCACATCTGAAAAATCCTGAGAAATTGTGGGAATCTGCAAAAATGATTTATGGTGATGATATGGATCGTTTGTGGGGAGAAATGAAACCAATTGACGAAGAATATTTGGTTGGTTTGGCAGATGGACAAAGTGTGGAGTTTGGTGATGCGGTTTTTCAGACTGTTTATACGCCTGGACATGCTGTTCATCACAATGCTTATGTGTTAGATGATGTTATTTTTACAGGTGATGTAGCAGGAGTGAAGATAGAAAACGGACCTGTTGTGCCACCTTGTCCGCCGCCAGATATTAATATCGAATTGTGGAAAGAATCGATTGCTAAATTGAGAAAAATTAATGCAAAAGGAATTTATCCGACGCATTATGGTTATCACGAAGATTTAGAAAATCATTTTGATCAATTAGAAAAATCGTTGAATGATTGGTCAAATTATATCAAACCAATGTATGATGATCAAATTCCGACCGAAGAAATTGTCCCAGTTTTTGTTGATCATGTCACAAAAAACTATAAAGATTTAGGTTTGACAGAAGATCAAATTCAAGTGTATGAATACGCCAATCCATCCTGGATGTCTGTTAATGGACTAATGCGTTATTGGAAATTAAAAGAACAAGGAAGATTATAAAACGAAAAGCTGTCAAAAATTTTGACAGCTTTTTTTATTCTATTTTTAATTCATATTGTTCAACCAAAATATTTCCAGTAGAATTTAAAATTTCAGTTCCGAATTCAAACGAAGATAAATAGATGTTTTGTCCAATATAATCTCGTTTATTCATCTCATTTATAAACTCCATCACATTTACTTTTCCCGAAGTTCGTTTTTCTTTTCGCACAAAAGCAATATAATCCCAGCTTGTATTCAAATCTTTTTTGATGATATGACCTCTGTAAATATCATATTGTCCAAATGTTGTAAAAATATTTCCAACTTTTTTACCAAATGGCTTGAATTTATTATAATCTTCGCAAATCATCACTTCAATTCCGATGGTTTGTAGAGCGACTTTTGGCGAATTGTGTAACCAAAAATCAAAAGCTAAATTATATTTTTTGTCATTAACTTTTAACTTCGTTTTATACTCAACTTCAAAAGTTTTTACCTCATTTATATTCTTGAAATAATTATCAGTTTTGATGTCAGCTAAATTAAACCAAGCACTTTCTCCAAACCAAATTTCAGGATAACCCACCACGCCATATTTCTTGCCAGGTGTTTGCCATTTCCAACCAGCCGCTGTGTCGGTTGTGAAAATTGTTTGTGAATATACACCTTTTTTTATTTTGTGTTCGCCCCATTTATTGTTGTTAATTTCATATTTCTGCCATTTTATGGTTGCTCCATTTTCTGACTTTTCTTGATCAGATTGTTGACCAAAACTAATAATCGAAAAAGAGAAAAATACAATATTTAAAAGTTGTTTCATCATTTATGCTAATTAAAAAAGGATGCTTTTGCATCCTTGTAAAAATATAAAATTGTGATGATTATAATCGAATTAATTTATCTTTTGCAGTTTGATAATCTACTAATAAATCGTCAAAAACTTCTGCAACTGTCGGAATAGAATCGATTAATGACGAAACTTGACCAATTTCTAATTCTCCATTCACCAAATCACCTTCAAACATTCCTTTCTTAGAACGACCTCTACCTAAAAGCTCTTTCAATTCTTCTGCGGTTGTACCTTGTTGATATTTTTCTTGAACTTGATTATAAAAATCATTTTTAATCAATCGAACAGGCGCTAATTCTTTCAATGTAAGTTGCGTATCGCCTTCTTGTGCATTTACAATCACATCTTTGAAAGCTTGATTCGCAGACGATTCTTGCGTTGCAGCAAAACGAGAACCAATTTGTACTCCATCTGCACCTAACGCAAATGCTGCCAAAATTTGAGAACCTGTTCCAATTCCTCCAGCAGCAATTAACGGAATATTGATTTGACGTTTCACATTCGGAATAAGACAAAGTGTAGTCGTTTCTTCTCTGCCATTATGTCCACCAGCTTCAAAACCTTCTGCCACGACAGCATCGACACCTGCATCTTGTGATTTTTGTGCAAATTTGGCACTACTGACAACATGCGCAACAGTTATTCCTTCTTTTTTTAAAGTTTCTGTCCACGTTTTTGGATTTCCAGCAGAAGTAAAAACAACTTTTACATCTTCCTCCACAATAATCTGCATAATTTCTTCAATATTCGGATAAAGCATTGGAACATTAACGCCAAAAGGATGATTTGTAGCAGCTTTACATTTCTTTATATGCTCGCGTAAAACATCAGGATACATGCTTCCAGCACCTATTAAACCTAGTCCTCCAGCATTACTTACAGCTGACGCTAATCGCCAACCACTATTCCAAATCATACCACCTTGAATAATTGGGTATTTTATTGCAAATAATTTTGTTATATTCGTGTCCATTTTCGTTATATTTAGGCATAAAATTAAATAAATATAGAGAACGAAAAAATTTAATTTTAACATAAATACTGACAGTTTGACTTTGGCAGATTATTTGATTTGCAAAAAATCAAATTTTAGAAAATAAATTAGAGTTTAATTGTCTCTACTAATAATAAAAAATATAAGCTATGTATTGGACTTTAGAATTAGCATCTTATTTAAGTGATGCACCTTGGCCAGCAACAAAAGATGAATTAATTGATTACGCAATTCGTACTGGTGCACCTTTGGAAGTTGTAGAAAACTTACAATCTATTGAGGATGAAGGAGATTCTTACGAAAGCATTGAAGAAATTTGGGCTGACTATCCAACGGACGACGATTTCCTTTGGAACGAGGACGAATATTAAAAATAAAAAAGCCCAAATTGGGGCTTTTTTCGATTCTATAATCTATAACTAACATAGTTAACGTATATTTGCATCTTAATTAGTCTCAAATATATTGTGGCTAATTTTGACGAAGAACGCAGAAAAATATGAATATTTTAAACAAAATTTTACAAGGTTTCTTAGGTGATAAGAATGCCAAAGATGTAAAAGAATTACGAAAATATGTTGACTTAGCGAATGAAGCTGGTCAAAAGCTTAGTTCATTATCAATTGATGAATTAAGAGGAAAAACAGATGGATTTAAAGCTCAATTAGTTGAAGCTACAAAAGATCTTAAAGCTCAAATTGAAGAGTTAAAAAAACAAGTTGAAGAAACAGAAGATTTTGGTGTAAAAGAAGATTTATACGCTAAAATTGATAAAATCAATAAAGAAGCTTACGAAATAGAGGAGAAGATTTTATTAGAAATCTTACCAGAAGCTTTCGCTGTAATGCGCGAAACAGGAAAACGTTTTACTGAAAACGAAACGTTAGAAGTGACCGCTTCTGAGTTTGATAAAGTTTTGGTAAATCGTGGACACGATTTCGTTTCTCTTAAAGATGATAACACTGCAATCTGGAAAAACTCATGGGATGCAGCTGGTCGTCAAGTAACATGGGATATGTCTCATTACGATGTTCAGTTTATTGGTGGTACGGCTTTACACTTAGGTCGTATTGCGGAGATGCAAACAGGAGAAGGTAAAACGTTGGTTGCAACTTTACCAATTTACTTAAATGCATTAACTGGTCGTGGAGTTCACTTAGTAACGGTGAATGATTACTTGGCAAAACGAGATATGGCGTGGATGCGTCCAATTTTCTCTTTCCATGGTTTATCAGTAGATTGTATCGATAATCACCAACCAAACTCTCCAGGACGTCGTGATGCGTATGCATCTGATATTGTTTATGGAACAAATAACGAATTTGGTTTCGATTATTTACGTGACAATATGGCAAACACTCCAGATGCTTTGGTACAACGTGAATTAAATTTTGCGATTGTCGATGAGGTCGATTCAGTTTTAATTGATGATGCTCGTACACCATTGATTATTTCTGGTCCAGTTCCACAAGGAGATCGTCACGAATTTGATGTATTAAGACCAAAAATTGATCGTTTATATCAAATGCAACGTGAGATGTTAGGAAAAACATTGAACGAAGCAAAAACATTATTCAAACAAGGAGATTTAAAAGAAGGAGGTTTCAAATTATACCAAGTTTACCGTGGTTTACCAAAATATAAACCATTAATCAAATTCTTGTCTCAAGATGGTATTCGTGCTCAATTACAAAAAACAGAAGCGCATTTTATTCAGGATAATAACCGTGAAATGCCAAAAGTTGACGAGCATTTATACTTTGTTATTGATGAAAAACAAAATCAATCAGATTTAACAGATAAAGGAATTGAGTATTTGTCTAAAGGAATGGAAGATGAAAATTTCTTCATTTTACCAGATGTTTCGACAAATATTGGAGCGATTGAAAATTCAGGAAAAACGAAAGAAGAAATTCTTCAAATGAAAGAAGAATTTTTCCGTGACTTCTCAATCAAATCTGAGCGTATTCATACATTAAGCCAATTGTTAAAAGCATATACATTATTCGAAAAAGACATCGAGTATGTAGTGGTTGAAGGTGAAGTAAAAATCGTTGACGAATCGACAGGTCGTATTATGGATGGTCGTCGTTATTCTGATGGATTGCACCAAGCAATTGAAGCAAAAGAGAATGTAAAAATTGAAGCAGCTACACAAACGTTTGCAACAATTACATTACAAAACTACTTCCGTATGTACAACAAGTTAGGAGGTATGACTGGTACAGCGGAAACTGAGGCAGGTGAGTTCTGGGAAATTTACAAATTAGATGTTGTTTCTATTCCAACAAACCGCCCAATTTTACGTAACGATAAAAATGATATTGTTTTCAAAACAAATCGTGAAAAATATAAAGCAGTAATCGAGGAAATTGTCCGTTTATCTCAAGATGACAAACGTCCAGTTTTAGTTGGTACAACTAATGTTGAGATTTCTGAATTATTATCAAAAGCTTTAAAATTACGTGGAATTAATCACAATGTTTTAAATGCAAAATTACACAAAAGCGAGGCTGATATTGTAACAGAAGCTGGTAAACCAGGAGCTGTAACAATTGCAACGAATATGGCTGGTCGTGGTACCGATATTAAATTAACGAAAGAAGTAAAAGAATCTGGAGGTTTAGCAATTATTGGTACTGAACGTCACGATTCTCGTCGTGTAGACCGTCAGTTACGTGGTCGTGCTGGTCGTCAAGGAGATCCAGGATCATCTCAATTCTTCGTTTCATTAGAAGATTCATTAATGCGTTTATTCGGTTCAGAAAGAATTGCAAAATTAATGGACCGTATGGGACACAAAGATGGTGATGTGATTGAACATTCTATGATTACAAAATCTATCGAGCGTGCACAGAAAAAAGTAGAAGAAAATAACTTCGGTATTCGTAAACGTTTGTTAGAGTATGATGATGTAATGAATAAACAACGTGAAGTAATTTACAAACGTCGTCACAATGCATTGTTCGGAGATCGTTTGGAAGTTGATATTGCAAATATGATTTATGATGTTGCGGCTTCTGTTGTAAAATCTAACAAAGATTTCGAAGATTTTGATCAATATGAATTAGATTTAATTAAATTCTTTACAATGGGAACTCCTGTTACTGAAGATGAATTTAGATCTAAATCAATCAAAGATTTAACAAATATTACGTACGACGCAGCAATTGAAGATTACAAAGCACGTATGAAATATGTTGCAGAAACAGCTTTCCCAGTAATTTCGAATGTTTTCGAGAATCAAGGACATATGTTCTCTCGTATTCAAGTACCATTTACAGACGGAATTCGTCAAATGACAGTTGTTTGTGATTTGAAAGAAGCATACGAATCTCAAGGTAAAACTTTAATAAAAGATTTCGAAAAATCAGTTGTATTAAGTTTGATTGATGATAACTGGAAAGAGCATTTACGTGATGTTGATGACTTACGTAAAACGTCTCAAAATGCGGTTTACGAACAAAAAGATCCATTGGTTGTTTACAAACAAGAGTCTTTCCATATCTTCCAAAGAATGTTAGACACAGTGAACAAAGAAATTATTTCGTTCTTGTTCAAAGGAGAATTACCAAATACTCAAAAAGAAGAATCTGTAGAGGAAACTGAATCAGTAAACTAAAAAGATTTTTTTATATAACTTTAACCCTTTCTGAAATTTTCTGAAAGGGTTTTTTAGTATTTTTACATTAACTACTGAAAGTTTTCAGTATCAAATTATTAAAATTTTAAACAAATGAAATTTGCATACTTACACGGCTACCAAGGTTTTGTAACAGATGAAAAGAGAGAATATTTAGATTCTTTGGGAGAATGTTATGCACCATCAATTGATTACGATAATGCTCCAACTTTGATTCAAGATTTGATTGAACATTTTACAAAGGAACCAATCGAATTTATTGCAGGGACAAGTTTAGGCGGAATGATAAGTTATTATTTGGGATTATTGTTAAATGTTCCAGTTTTGATGTTTAATCCTGCTGTAATAGCGGTAGAACGTTTAAAACCTTTTTTGCCAGAACAATTATTAAAAGGAGTTCCAACAAAATCAAATTTAATTTTTACAGGATTAAAAGATGATGTGATCGAACCAAAATTTCAGATTGAATTTGTAGAAAATCTTCAAAAACAAAACGGAAATATCGAACAAGTTTTCGATGCTGAAATGACACATTTAATCACATTAGAAGAATTCGAAAAAGCGTTTGAAACTTTTTTGGAGAAGTGATAATATAAAAAGGTGAATATTATTTTAATTAAATGATATTCACCTTTTTTAATATATTAAATTCTTTATTTTTTCTTAAAATTATGAGATATATTTCCCCAAAATAAAAATTCATCTTTATGAGTAAAATCTTTTGGTGAATTAACAAGACTTGGAAAAAAATCTGCATCAGACCACAATCCAAAAAAATCACCTTCTACATTAGCTGAAGAACCATTCGTTTTAGAAATAATATTAAATGCAAAGTAATTTCTATAGACATGGAATGTGTTAGTTTTTTTATCAACTTTACCGAAAACAAATTCTAATGTATCATAATTTACAATTAATAAATCGTTTTTATATGCACTTTTTAGTCGTTCAACTTCATCGTCAATACTTGTAATAATTACAGAATCTTTTTTCAATTCAATACTTTTGTATGGGGTCTCATCATACGTTGGCCAATGTGTTTTTAGAAAATTTAATGCCTCTGAGGGATGGTTTTCTCCGTCTGGCCCTTTATAATATTTGTAATCTGTAAAAGGACTAGTATCAGTATATGTGTAAATTCCATTAATAGTTGGTGAATTTTCTAAGGGAATAATAATTTCGTCTTCGTTGCACGAAATAATTGCAAATAAACCCAAAATAGCTATTAATTTTTTCATAATGTTAATTTAGTTTTTTATAAAAATAGAAAAATAAAATAGATGATAAACAAAAAAACGAACCAATTGGTTCGCTTTTTTGTTTAATATCATTTTTTTTTACAACCCCAACATTTTAGGACCTTGTTCGAAAACAACATCAACTGGAATATTTTTGGTTTTCAAGACATCTAAATCTTTTTGTAAATCTGCATGAATAGTTCCTTTGTCAGTATATAATTTTTTTACACCATCATAATCTCCATTTCCTTGAAGTGTCAAAATTAATTCTGATAAACCATTCATTGCTTTTTCCATTTTAGCAACATTTACTTTGTAACGACCATTTGGAGTTTTTTCGAAAGCACCATTTTCAGCAAAATAGTTGAACGCAATCATATTCGCTTGTCCGTGAGCAGAACTCGCTCCAAAACGAACTGAACGTAAAATTCCAGCCAAGAAAGTCACAAAATAATCTTCTTGTGTTCCTGTCAATTCACCTTTTTTCAATAATTGATTGACCATATACAAACCAAGAATATCAGCTTTTCCTTCTTCTAAAGCTGAATTAGCTTCTTTTAAAGCATCACGAACTGAACCTTTTCCATTCACCGTATTTTTGATTCCTAAACCATGCGCCACTTCGTGAAACATAACATTAGAAAAGAATGCGTCAAATTTGATGTTTTTCTGTTGGCTTTCATCAATCAAAGCAGTTGCAATAGGCGCAAGAATTTTATCAAACTTCGCTTTCATAGCATTTTTTAATTGCAAACGACGTGTTCCTTTTTCCAATTGAACTTTTTCATCATTTGGTAAATTAATCGCAATTGTTTTTCCTGCCGCATTGCAATCTCCCGCATAATACACAACATCATAGGCATTAAGATCCGAATCAGTTCCAGGAACTTCTTTTTTGTAGTTTGCAGAAACAGGTAAATTCTTCTGTAATTCTGGTAAATATTGAACAAATTTTGCCAATTTTTTCGACCATTCGATATCTTTTACTAAAATATATGCAGAATAGGAAGTTTTATATCCAAATAATTGATCTTCATAATTTTCAATCGGACCAACCACCATGTCAATATTTGCATTTTTCATATCCATCCAAGCCAAATCACTTGCATAGAAATCATCGCTCACCAAAGCTGCAGCACGTAATTTTAAATAATTTTTAAGTCCAGTATCTTCTGCTAATTCAGAAGCTTTTGTCAAATATCCAGCAGCTTTTGATAATTGATTTTTGAAATTTTCGTTATACGGAATCGAATATAATTTTCCTTCGCGATTACGACGAATAATAGAGTAGGGCGATTTGCCATCTTTGATATTCGCTTGTTCAAATTCCTCTTTCGTCATATCAATAGGATAGAAAGTTGCACCTGCAGGTTTTGCTCCAATACCGTTTATAAAAGGCGCTTCGTTATTCAATCTATCCCAAGGACCATAGTTTATTTTTGCATATTCTTTGGCTTCACCTTTCGTTTCGTCCATCAAATCTATTTTAGCGCCATAAGCTTGTTGCCAAAATAAATCGTCCATAATATCAGCCGTTTTGAACATCAAACGTAAAATCTCTTTTTCGTTTTTTGTTAAATGCGAAATATCTGTTGTTAATGGAACTTGAGCATAATATTGAAAAGCATAATCTTTTGTCATTTCTGTTGAGGTTTGAGTTGATTCTGTTGCTGTTTTTTGAGTTGAACAAGAGCTTAAAACTCCAGCAAAAGCAATCAATCCCAAGAATATTGATGATTTTTTCATTTTGAATGTTTTGGTAAATTTAAGGAGAAATGGGTTTTTGAATTAAAATAATATTTACTATCAATTATAGTTTTCTCTAGACAGATCTTCAAAGTGTTCTTTGTGTGTGAGATACATTATTTTATCCATTAAAAATCCAATAATTAAAGGTGTAGGAATAAATATTAGCGCAATGGTAGTGTAATTTTTGAATTCATTTTCCTCAAGTATAAATACATTTATACTAAATCCGAGTACTAAAAGTATTAAGGCATAAAATATTGAGACGATGATTCTGTTTTTTCTATGAAAATATTTTTTGAAAAGATAATTATAAGCAATTGAGAATAAAATAATAATTAAAAATGGATAAACTAACCTAATCATGAGAACTGATGTCAATAAGTAAGTATATAGAAAATCACCAATACACCAAAAATTACTAATACTACAATCTGAAGTTGAATAGCTCATAAAAGATATTATTGGTATTGTAAAAATGAATATTGTAGCTATGATAATTAATATATGTTTTAATATGTACATATTGATTTGGTTTAAATGGTTGATGAATTAAAGTACTAAATCATTCAATTGGCATTCCTAAATTTTTATAATATACATTGTTGATATAAAAGTATCCATAAGAAAATTGATATTTTTTAAGATTTTCAAATAAAGTATCTATATTGAAAATTTCAAGCTGATTTGATTTCAGGTTTGGAATATTTTCTATATTAAATGTATATTTTTCTTTTTTACATTTATCACAATACTTCTTTCCTCCAGCAATTGTATAATATTTGTAACCGTTTTTCTTATTATAAGAAATATTTTCTTTGTGGTAAAGAGTAAGTGTATATTCATTTTTATAAAATGAAAGATTTCCATCTTTTAACACACTCTTTTTTTCTAAATTAATAGAATCATTTCTCGTTATATTGATAATTTGAGCATTAATTGAATAACCAATAAGAAAGGATATTAGCTGAATTTTTAAAAAGATATATTTTTTCATTTTGAATAACTATTTATAGTTGCATATCAAAATATAAAACTTCTTTTGAAATTGAGTCATAATAAATTCTATAATTTGATTGACCTCTTTGAGCTGATAAATATATTATATGATTTTTAGAAGGGGCGAACCAATTTGGTGGATTGTTAAGTTCTGGTAATGGGTCTTTTTTGGAATAGATTTTTAATTGTTTTTTTACAATTTGTTTATCTATCCATTCTTTTTTTACGTTTAATTTTAAAAATGTTTTGTATTCATAAGACCAATGTGCAGACTCCCAATAATGACCTTCTAATACTTTTATATTTGTAGAATCTGGAAAATTACCAAATTGTATTTTGTAGATTTCTTCTTTGGTTGGAGAAAATGATGTTGCAGGTTCAGTGTTATCTCCGTCTTTAGGACTATCATCTACATTATATAAGAATAATATAAATATTAATAATAGAGAAGAAAGAATTAGAAAAATGTATAGTTTTTCTTTATTTCCATCTCTATAATCTTCAATTACATAATAGATAAAAAAGAGTATAGGAACTGCTATTAATAATAAAATGGAGAATAACATCATGTTAATTATTAAGTCTTTAATAAAAATAACATTAAATTATCAAATAAAAAAATCCCAACTTCTACTGAAATTGAGATTTAATCTGGGTGAATGATGGGTCTCGAACCCACGACCTCCGGAACCACAATCCGGCGCTCTAACCAACTGAGCTACAATCACCATTTGGTTTGAATTTCTTTTGAAACTAATTCTAAAGTTTTTAGGGTGAATGATGGGTCTCGAACCCACGACCTCCGGAACCACAATCCGGCGCTCTAACCAACTGAGCTACAATCACCATTTGGTTTGAATTTCTTTTAAAACTAATTCTAAAGTTTTAGGGTGAATGATGGGTCTCGAACCCACGACCTCCGGAACCACAATCCGGCGCTCTAACCAACTGAGCTACAATCACCATTTTTATTGCGAAATTAACTTTTATTTAATCTCTCAATTGGACTGCAAATATAGCCTATTAATCGGTACTTGCAAATAATTTTGACAAAAAAATAAAGGTTTTTTACACCTTTATTTCTAAATTAAAGAATCTAAATTATTTACGCCAATGTAACTTCGCGAAATAAATCCTTCTCCACCTTCAGTTCCGATTAATCTTCCTAAATCATACGCACGATATCGGATAGAATCAGTAAAGTTTTTCGATGAAATTGGCGTTTGAGGTTCGCTCGAATTTGGATCAAAAAATTGCGTTTTATACGCCATACAAGCTTCCACTTTTGTATCTACAAAACCAGAGATGTCAACCACAAAATGAGGTTCTAAAGGTAACCATTGAATGTAGTGGAAGTGTTTTTTGGGACGCCAAGCTGGTAATCCATTTTCAATTTTTGGTAAACCTGATAAGAAAATAGCAGTATTCACTAAATCCGAACCTTTTCCATGATCTGGATGGCGATCGTGAGGCGCATTACTCAAAATAATATCAGGTTGATATTTGCGAATAATTTCGACAATTTTCAACTGATTTTCTTTATCATTCAAGAAAAAACCATCAGGAATTCCAAGATTTTCTCTCACAGCAACGCCTAAAATGTTTTTGGCATCATTTGCTTCTACACGGCGCGTTTCATCGGTACCACGAGTTCCTAATTCTCCTTTTGTTAAATCAAGAATACCAACCGTTTTACCGTTTTTAATTTCTTTTGCAAGTGTTCCTCCACATCCCAATTCTACGTCATCAGGATGCGCTCCAATTGCAAGAATATCTAACTTCATTTACTATTTATTTAACCAATCTATTATTTCTTTTGAATCTGGAGTTACTTTTGAAGCATAAGAAGCCTCTAAAGTTCCGTCTTCGTTAATCAAAAATTTTGTAAAATTCCATTTTACATCATTGTCAGATTTTCCGTTCAATGATTTTTTTGTTAAGAATTTGAAAATTTCATTTTGATTTTTTCCAATTACATCACTTTTTGACATCAAAGGAAAAGTTACGCCATAATTTAATTTACAAAAACTTGCAATTTCTTCGTTGTTATCAAATTCCTGACCTCCAAAATTGTCTGAAGGAAATCCAACAATTACCAAACCTTGATCTTTATATTCTTGATATAACTTTTCTAAAGCATCATATTGAGGTGTGTAACCACATTTTGAAGCTGTGTTAAGAATTAAGATTTTCTTTCCTTTCAAATCAGCGAAATTAAAATCGTCATCATTGATATCCTTGAATGTATAATCGTAAATTTTGTTCACTTTTTGAGGTGTTTTTGTTGTTTGATGAATGTTTTGCTTTTTAGAAACTTTCTTAGTTTCTTGCGCATTACAAGCTATAAATAGCCCTAAAAATCCGATGAATAAATATTTCATTGCGTACTATTTTAAACAAATTTAAAAAAAATGTTACGATTTGTAAGTTAAAGTAGGTTAAAATAAAAAAGCTCAGTTATAAACTGAGCTTTCTTTTATTTATACCAACTACTATACATCAAATAATTATTAGCGATTCTTTCTATTTCGCCTTCTTTCAATTCCTTTGGAACATCTTTAATTTTTTTAGCAGGAA
This sequence comes from Empedobacter sp. UBA7620, assembly GCF_002484185.1. Lineage (NCBI taxonomy): Bacteria > Pseudomonadati > Bacteroidota > Flavobacteriia > Flavobacteriales > Weeksellaceae > Empedobacter > Empedobacter sp. UBA7620. The sequence continues at coordinate 163,533 of NZ_DLJI01000031.1, forward strand.
TTCCAGCCCATAATTCCCCTTCTTTTACATGCGTTCCTTTGGTTAAAATCGCACCAGCGGCAATCAAAGAATTAGATTCAACAATACAATCATCCATCACAATTGCGCCCATTCCAATCAAAACATTATCGTGTATTGTACAACCATGTACAATTGCATTATGCCCTATCGAAACGTTATTTCCAATTGTTGTTGGCGATTTTTGATACGTCGCATGTATTGTTGCATTATCCTGAATATTTACTTTATTTCCCATTTTGATATAATGTACATCTCCACGCACAACTGCAGAAAACCAAATTGAGCAATCGTTTCCCATTTCTACCTCTCCTACAACTACCGCATTATCCGCTAAAAAGCAGTTTTCACCGAACTTTGGTGTGTGCCCATTTAATTCTTTAATTATTGCCATAACAAAATCTATAATTCTAATGATAAAGATACATTTTTATAGCGTATTTTTGTACGACTATGAGAGTATACGAAGAAATTACACCAAATAATAACGTGATGAAGTTCGTTTGTGACGAGACTTTAACACAAGGTGGCGTGGAATTCGATAAAGAATCTACAGCTACCGAATCTCCTTTAGCGCAAGTTTTATTGACTATACCATTTATTCAAAAAATATTTATCACAGCGAATTTTGTTGCGATAGAAAAAATAGATGCAGTTGATTGGGCTGATGTTACTGAAGATTTGAAAGAAATTATCAACGAACATTTAGAAGAAAACGCAATTTTAGCGCCAATGAAAAAGGCTCCTATTTCTATTTATGCAGAAATGACGCCTAATCCTGCTGCGATGAAATTCGTTTCAAATTCTATGTTAGCGCCAGAAATCATCGAAATAAAATCGAGAGAAAAAGCTGCTGGAGTTCCATTAGCTGTTGCGATTTACAAAGAATATCCTTTTGTAGAAGAAGTTTTTATTGTTGATAATTATGTTTCTTTAACAAAAAATGAAACAGAAGATTGGTCACTTTGGGCAATGGATGTTCGTTCATTTATTACCAATTATTTACAAGCTGGAGGTCCTGTTTTTGATGAATTTTACGAATTCACAACAGAAGCTCCTGAACATGTTGTCGTAAAATCTGCCGAAGAATTTTCTTCTGTTGAGCAGCAAATCAAAGCTATTTTAGATGAATATGTTCAGCCAGCAGTTGCAAATGATGGTGGAAACATCGAATTAATTGAATTTGATGAAGAAACACGTACAGCTAAAATGTTATTGCAAGGTGCTTGCTCTGGTTGTCCGTCTTCTACAGCAACGCTTAAAAATGGTATCGAAGGAATTTTAAAACAAATGATGCCTGATGTTGTAGACAACGTTGAAGCTGTAAATGGATAAGATTAAAAATATTTTTATCTAAAAATAAAGAAAGCCTTCTAAATTAGAAGGCTTTTGTATTTTCATTAAATTATCAATATCATATTTTTAAGAAGAAATCGCTTCAAAATATTCTTTTTCGATTTGTTCTCTAAAATCTGGATGCGCAATTTCAGCCATTGCTTTTACACGTTGTCGAATATTTTTTCCGAATAAATTTGCAACACCATATTCCGTTACAATATAATTTACATGTGCTCTTGTCGTCACAATTCCCGCACCTTGTTTTAGGAATGGTACTATTTTATTTGCACCTTTTGCTGTTGTTGACGTTAATGCAATGATCGATTTTCCACCTTTACTTAAAGATGATCCGTATATAAAATCAACTTGTCCTCCAACACCAGAAAATATTCGCGAACCAATTGAATCTGCACTTACTTGTCCCGTAACATCTACCTCAATAGCCGAATTAATCGAAACCATTCTATTGTTCTGACTAATCTTAGCAGGATCATTTGTAAAAGAAGCATCGCGCATTTCTACGCCAGGATTATCATCAATAAAATCATACAATAATTGTGAACCATGCGCTAAAGTCGAAACAATTTTACCTTTTAATAATTTTTTGTGTTCGCCTGTAATCACGCCAGATTTAACCAATGGAACAATTCCATCTGAAAATAATTCGGTATGAATTCCTAAACCTTTATGATTCTTCAAATTATTCAAAACTGCATTTGGAATAGAACCAATCCCTAATTGTAAACAACTTTTATCTTCAATTAATTCAGCAATATAATTCCCAATTTTAGCTTCTTCATCTGTAATATTTCCATTATCCAAGATATCTAACGGTTGATGATGTTCTACTAAATGCGTGATAGTCGAAATATGTAAAATTCCGTCACCAAATGTGCGTGGCATATATTTGTTCACTTGCGCAATAACCACACGAGAAGTCTCAATTGCCGCTCTAATATTCTCCACAGAAGTCCCTAAAGAACAATAACCATGAGAATCTGGCTCAGAAATCTGAATTAAAACAACATCAACATTCAATTCAGTTCGAATCACTTTTCCCATTTCGCTAAAGAAAATCGGTAAATACGAACCATTTCCTTCTTTGATCGTGTGACGAACATTAGCACCTAAGAAAAAAGAATTGACAAAAAATGAGTCTTTATAAGCAGGATTTGCATATTCTGCATTTCCACTTGTATGAATATGACAAAATTCTATATCTCTCAATTCATGCGCTCTCTTCGATAATTCTGACACCAAAAATGTAGGCGTAGCCGCAGCTGCATGAACGTAAACACGATCGCCAGATTTGATTTCTTTTACAGCTTCTGTTGCAGAAGTATATTTCATAAGTAGATTTTAATAATCGTGCAAAATAAAGGCTTTGATGCTTTATAAAAAACGATATTTTTCATCAAAATCTAATCAAATTTTATTCCTAATAATTTAAGTTGTAGTTTGCGTTTTTCTTGATAAAAATTATTCATCAAAAAAGTCGATAGAACGGCGATAATTATAAAAAAATAATCTTCGACGAGCTTCTAAATCATTGACACGAATCGACGAAACATCATCAACCTGAAAATACAAAGAACCTTCGTCTGTTCCTTCCGAACCAATACATTTCAACTCAAAATCATCTTCAGTTAAATTTCGAATAAAACCTGCAAAACGACTATTGTTATTTAATTGAATACGTGTAACATATTCGGTTTGATCATTTATTTCGCCTAAAATTTGACGAACCCAATTTTCTTCTGCTGTTGCATTAAATGTAATTGGATTTTCTTGATCCAAATCGGTGTGATGTTCTTTTAAATAATTGAGACATTTGCAGTAATCATCAACATCTATTCGACTAATTTTGAAATAAGGTTCGATTAAAATCCCATCTTTTTTACCATATTTCGAAATGTGCTGCATTGTAAAAAATTCGTCATTAAAATCTAAAATATATCCAGCCCAAAAATTGTCTCCTTCGGGATCATTGTAAACGGCAATAATTGATTGATTTTCTTTTGAGTGTTGTAATATTTTATAGAAGTTAGAATTCATATTTCTTTGAGTTAAAAAGTCAAATTACGAATCTTTGTGGATAAAAAAAAGGTTCTTGATTATTTCAAAAACCTTTTCTTTCTATTAATTTGCTTTTCGGAAAATCGAAGCTTCATAACTTAATGATTGCCAATCTCCTTTTTGCAGATTATCTAATTTTATTTTTTTATAGATATTTTCTTCTCCTGCAACTGTTATTGTAAATTGTGTACGATCTAAAATATTTTTTTCAGTAATTGTATAATTTATATCAAATTTCTTTTTTGTCAATTTCTCTACAATTGGTTTTAAATAAGCAATCGCAGCTTCAGAACTTTTGAATTGTTCGTTTTGCGGAAATTGCACATCAAAATATCCTTCGTATGTAAAATCTGGCTCTGTAATAATCAAATTATAAGGATCCGCAAACAAGGCTGGACGCTGTTTTTGATATTCTTTTTCGGTTTTATATTGACGTTTTTCTTCTTTATAAATCAACGGATATTTATCAGCAAGAACAGCTAATTTATCGGCATCATAAGAATATGGAATTCCGTCGTGAAAAACATTGTACAACGCAGGATTTACCAACCATTGATCGACAATTTTCTTATCTTTTACCATATAAATCATCACTCCATTTTCTTGCGCTTGGAAAGTAGACGATTGATATCCATACTCCAAAATTGGTTTTCCTAATTGTATAGCTGCAGCATTTTCTAACATAAAATTAAACTTCTCATAAGTCTTTGTTTCATCGCTTAAAGGAGCCATTCCATATACTTTTGTCGAAGCATCTACATTTTTATCATTAATCATAGAGGTTACTTGCGCTGTTGCAAAATTTGCAAGAACAACAGTGGCTGTAAGTAAAATTTGTTTTATCATGTATTGTATATCTTTATTTTAAAATGTGTTTCAAATTTATTGATAAATTTCGATAGTTATCTTACCTGATTGCGTAATACTTCCGCGATACATTCCGGCAGTGTTAAAAGGAAAACTTGCTTGACCATTTTTATCTAAAATAATCATTCCCCCATCCCCACCTAAATCACCAATTTTCTTGATCACTTCTTCACCAGCTTTTTTCGAAGAAAGTTTTTTGTAATTCATCAAAGCCGCAACATCATATGCCGCAACAGCTTTAATAAAGTATTCGCCCCAACCCGTACTCGAAACACCAACTTCGCTATTTGCATAGGTTCCAGCTCCGATAATTGGCGAATCACCAACACGACCAAAACGTTTGTTTGTCATTCCGCCCGTCGAAGTTCCTGCCGAGATATGACCTTTATTATCCAAAGCAACTGCGCCAACTGTACCAAATTTTTCGTCAACAAAATTGAAAGGAACATACGCATGTGTTTTAGCATCGTGGTCTAATTCCATTTTTTCTTTGTCTTTTTCCAAAACTTTTTGAAGAGAATTCCAGCGTTCTTCCGTTTTGAAATAACTTGGATCAACAATTTCTAAACCTTGATTTTGAGCAAATTCTTCTGCTCCTTTTCCAACCATCATTACATGAGCAGAATTTTGTAAAACAGCTTTTGCTGCTAAAATAGGGTTTTTAATCGTTGTAACTCCAGCCACAGCTCCAGCTTGCATTGTATTTCCGATCATCAACGAAGCGTCTAATTCATTCTTCCCTTCATGTGTAAAAACTGCTCCTTTTCCTGCATTAAACAAAGGCGAATTTTCCATTACTTTTATGGCCTCTATCACCGCATTTTCACTTTCGCCACCTTGTTTGATGACTTCATAACCTTTTGTCAAAGATTCAGCTAAAGCATCTCGATACGCTTTTTCCTTTTCGGGTGTCATATTTTTTTTCAAAATTGTACCAGCACCACCATGAATTACCAAAACAACTTTGTCTTGTTTCGTTTGTGCATATGTCGTCATCGTCAAAACGGATAAGATTAAACCAACTATTTTTTTCATGTGTAAAATTTTATTCAACGTCTAAAAATAGAAAAGTTTATAGAAATTAACTATTTTTAGCATTGAATTTGAAAACGAAATATCAACAACTGTTATTAAACAAATAAACACCTATGAACTCTAATAAACACTATCTCTCTAACAACGTTTTATTGCAATTAGCATTTATTGCAATTATACTTTTAGTTTTTGGATTAATTACCAAAAATCTTTTAGCATTTTTCCCTGGTTTTCTTGGCGCTTTATGTTTGTACGTTTTACTCCTGAATCCTTTGCAATGGTTAGTTAAAGTAAAAAAATGGAACAAATTAGGAAGTGTAATTGTCTTGATGATTAGTAGTGCAATTCTAATTATAGGACCACTTTATTTATTAATTCAAATGTTAACGAATAAAGTAATGGTGCTATTAAATGACACAGCTCAAATTAAAAAAGATGTCAATAAAATTATTGAAATGTTGCAAATCAAATTTCATATTGATGTTTTTAGCGCAACAAATATTGAAAAAATAACACAAGTTGGAGGGAAATTATTAGAAAAAACACTGAATGCTTCAATGGATATGACAGTTCAATTAGGTGTTGCATTTCTTATTTTGTATTTCATGTTAATGAACCATCAAAAACTTGAAAATTGGTTTTACAGAACTATTCCGCTTAAAACAAGTAATTTAGTAAAGATGAACAAAGATTTGAAAGATTTGGTCATTTCTAATGCAGTAGGTATGCCGTTAACAGCCTTTCTACAAGCGATTATTGCCTATATTGGATATCTTATTTTTGGAGTTGATGATGCTTTTACATGGTTTATTTTAACAATTTTTGCGGCGATGTTGCCAGTAGTTGGAGCAGCCTTAATTTACGTTCCTTTGGCATTATTTTTATTAGCAAGCGGTGATACAGGACAAGCGATCGGATTATTGATTTATTGTTTTGTTATTGTTGGATTATCAGACAATTTGATTCGTTTAGTTTTACAGAAAAAAATGGCGGATGTTCATCCATTAATTACTATTTTTGGAGTAATCGTTGGAATAAATTTATTCGGATTTATTGGAATTATTTTTGGACCAATCTTATTTTCAGTATTCTTTTGGTTAGTCAAATTGTACAAATACGAATTTATTGATCCAAATCCAGAAGATTAATTATTATTAAAAACCAATTAAAAATGAGTATAGAAAACTTTAAATTCTTTAAGCCTTTAGAACCACGTTGGAGCGATTTTGATCCAATTGGTCATGTAAATAACGTATTTTATTTCGAATATTTTCAGACTGGTAGAGCCTATTATATGATGGCTTCGAGCAAAAAATGGCAGTGGACGCATCACATGTTTGTTATTGCGCATATAGAAGCAAGTTACCAAAAAGAATTACGTCCAAATGCGATAGATCCTCGTATTGGTGTGCGTGTATCAAAATTAGGAAACAAGAGTTTCGATTTTGAATATATTGTCACAAGTAAAAGCGAAAATGGCGAAGATGTTATTCATTGTATCGGAAAAAGTACACAAGTAATGTACGATATGGAAGAGAAAAAATCAATGGAATTGCCAGATTGGGTAAAAAATGATTTTAAGAATTACGAAGGTAATCTTTAGAAAATAATCCTAAAAAAATACAACAGTAGTTAAGTCTTTTCGTTAGATAATGATTAGATTTAACTACTGTTTCTTTTTAAACTCGTTGCGTTATGAAAAATTTGTTTTTAATGCGTCATGCAAAAAGTAAATGGAACGAAAATGTTTCAGATCAATTTCGTTCTATCACAGAGATTGGTGAATTCAAAACGAAGAAAATAGCGAATTATATTCATCAAAATTTTGAATTGAAATTTGATAAAATATTTTCGAGCAAAGCAGTTCGAGCAAAAGAAACTTCTCTACTTGTCAAACCTATTTTATTTCCTAATCAAACCATTCATATCGAAGATGATTTGTATACTTTTTCGCATTATTTATTAGACAAATGGATTAGAAATTTGGATAATGAATTGCAAAATGTTCTTATTTTTGGACATAATCCTGCGTTTACAGATATTACCAATCAGTTAGGAAATGATATGATTTACAATCTTTCGACTTCTGGATTTGTCTGGATACAGTTTGATTCTGATGATTGGAAATCGATACAAAAAGGAAAAACTATAAAAATAATTTTACCTAAAGAAATTAAATGAAAAAATATATAAACCGCGAAATCAGTTGGCTTTCTTTCAATGCGCGCGTGTTGCAAGAAGCTTCTGACGAAACAGTTCCGTTGTTAGAACGAATTCGTTTTTTAGGAATTTATTCAAACAATTTAGATGAATTTTATTCGGTTCGATATTCTACAATTTTGCGCTCGATACAGTTCAAAGATGTAGAAATCGTTTATCAAAATATTGTACCAGATCAAACGGACGAAGAATTGATCGATGAAATCAATGAAATTGTGCGTCAACAGCGCGTTCAGTACGATGATTTGCATAATCAATTATTCAAAGAATTAGAGAATCACAATATTTTTGTGATTGATGATAAATCAATTCCTGAGAATTATTTAGAATTTATTTCCGAATATTTTTACAACGAATTTATCCATACAGTTGGAGTTTTTATTTTAGATGACATCAAAAAAGCGCCACCTTTACGCGATGGATCGTTCTATTTAGCGGTAAAAATGCAATTAAAAGACAAAGTTCAATATGCACTTTTGATTGTTCCAACGCATTTATTTTCGCGTTTTATTGTGCTTCCAAAGTATGATCAAAATACCTATGTCATGTATTTGGAAGATATTATTCGTTTTCATTTGAAAGATATTTTCAAGATGTTTGATTTTGAAACAATTGAAGCGCATTCCATCAAAATTACCCGAGATAGCGAACTTGATTTTGATAATGATTTGGAACATAGTTTATTAGAAAAAGTCATTAATAGTTTAGAAAATCGTAAAAAAGGTGTTCCTGTACGATTAGTTTATGATGCTGAAATTGCACCAGATACGTTGAAATTTTTCTTGAAAAAATTACGATTAGACGAATATGATAGTATCAATCCGGGTGGAAAATATCACAACAAACGAGATTTGATGAGCTTTCCAAGTTTTGATATTCCTAATTTAACGTATGAAAAAATAAAGCCAATTATTCAGAAAAAACCTTTTGAATATAACAGTTATTTTCAAGCTTTTACGGAAAATGAAGAAATGATGATGGCGCCTTATCATGATTATTCTTTGTTGTTAAAATTTCTTCGTGAAGCCGCAATTGATCCGAAAGTAACCAAAATAAAAATTACTATTTATCGTGTTGCAAAAGATTCTCAAGTGATGCATTCATTGATAAACGCAGCAATGAACGGAAAAGAAGTAACTGCTGTTTTGGAACTTCGCGCGCGATTTGATGAATCCAATAATGCGATGTGGTCGAAAAAATTGCAAGAAGCTGGTGTGAATGTTATTTTTGGGGTTCCGGGACTGAAAGTACATTCGAAAATTGGTTATATCGAGCGTAAACCAGAAGGAATGTTGGCACAGAAATATGTGTTTATCAGTACAGGAAATTTTCATGCAGGAACAGCAAAAATTTATACAGATTATACGTATTTTACAACTAATCCGGGAATAACAAAGGATGTTGAACAGATTTTTAAATTTTTCGGAGCTAATTATTTGAACTTAACGTACAATCATTTATTGGTTTCACCTTATGGAACGCGTAAAAAAATTGTCAAGATGATTAAACGAGAAATCAAAAATCATCAAGCTGGTTTACCTGCAGAAATTAATATGAAACTGAACAGTTTAAGCGATAAACAAATCATTGATTTATTGTATAAAGCTTCTCAAAAAGGAGTAAAAGTTCGTTTGGTTGTGCGTGGAATTAATTGTTTGATTCCTGGAGTTAAAAATCTTTCCGAAAATATTGAATGTGTCAGCGTTATTGATAAATTTTTGGAACATCCACGTGTGTATTGGTTTAAGAATGCGGGTGATGACAAAGTATATATTTCGTCGGCAGATATGATGGAGCGTAATTTGGATAATCGTGTAGAAGTTGCGTGCCCGATTTACGATCATAAATTCAAAAAAATCGTTATGGATACGTTTAATTTGAGTTTTGAAGATAATGTAAAAGGTCGCCAAATAACGGCTGAATCTTCTTTAGAATACAAACGAAACAATAAAAAACCGAACCGCTCTCAGTTTACGACCTACGAATATTTTAAAAAATTAAACGAACAAGAAAATGAAGATTAGAAAATTAGGAGCAATAGATATTGGATCTAACGCCATGCGATTGTTGATTAATTATGTTTACGAAGAAGAAGGTCGTGCGCCAATTTTTAATAAAACCAGTATTGTGAGGATGCCAATTCGTTTGGGACACGACGTTTTTATTGATGGACAAATTTCCGAAACAAATATAAATCGTATTTGTGATGCTATGTTGTCTTATGCATTAATGATGAAGGTTTATGATATTGAAATCTATAAAGCTTATGCAACTTCTGCCATGCGCGAAGCAAAAAACGGAAAAGATGTTGTAAAAAAAGTGATGAAAAAATCTGGAATTAACATCGAAATTATTGATGGAAAAACCGAAGCTGAATTACTTTTTAATACGGAATTAGGTGATTTTATACAAGACGAAAAAATCTATTTGTATGTAGATGTTGGTGGTGGTAGTACCGAATTAACGTTATTAAAAGATAATAAGGTTTTTACGTCAAAATCTTTTGAAGTAGGAACTGTACGTTTGTTAGAAAATAAAGTTTCGCCAAATACTTTTAACGAAATGAAAGAATGGATTCATGAAAACATTGGTCATGATGAAGTAGAATTAATTGGTTCTGGTGGAAACATCAACCATGTATACAAATATTCTGGCGTAAAACTAGGAATGCCTTTGAGTAGTATTTATGTGAAAAAACATTATCAAATTTTACAAACAATGACTGCGGAACAGCGTATGCAGAATTTCAATATGAAGCCCGACCGCGCTGATGTGGTGGTTTATGCATTAGAAATTTATAATAATGTACTAAAATGGTCGCATGCAAAGAAAATTCATGTTCCGAAAATTGGACTTTCGGACGGAATTATTCGAAAAGTATATAAAGATTTAGAAAAATAAATGATGAGGTCAGATTAGTCTGGCCTTTTATATTAGTTAAATCGATTTTAATTTCCAAATTTTTTCTTTAAAATGTATTACTTAATTTAGTTTCATAATTAATTAACACAAAATATAATGAAGAAAAATTTAACGCTGATATTTTCTGCGTTTCTTTTATCTATGTCTGCTTATGCCCAAACGGCAGAGCAAATTGTAGATAATTATGAAGCAAAGGCCATAGCAGGTAATGTTGAGTATAAATTTGCTCAAACAATTAATGATGATCTTAATCAAAGGGTTTACACACAAAGAACTTTCCAAGGTATTCCAATTTATAACAGTTATTCAACATATATAATAAAGGATAAACAAGTTATTTCTAAAACTTCATCAGAAAATTTTAATATATCATTAAAGAATGCAGATATTTCTCCATCTTTAAATTTTAACGAGGCTTTAAATAAAGTAGCTCAATCAGAAGGATTAAAAGCTTTTTCAGATTCAAAAATAGACCAAAATGGTGTATATTTTTCGAAAGATGATTCTTCAGAATTGGTTTATTATATTAATAACCAAAACCAAGCAATTCTAAGTTATGCGTTTAGTTATCAATTGGTAAAAGATAACCATAATGATATCATGCATGTTATTGTTAACGCAATGAATGGTGCAATTTTAGAAAAACATAACAATACATTAAGCTGTGGTTTTGATCATGGAGCTTTTCATAATGAGAATTTAGCTACATTTAATAAAGCTGATTGGGATTGGTTATATGCTGATGTTAATAATGTAGCGTCACCGCAATACAATGTTTACCAATTACCTTTAGAGGCTCCTAATCGTGGAGGAAGATCATTTGCTGATCTTTCTGTTTCAAATGTAACTGCTTCACCGAATGGTTGGCATAACACAGCAGAATCAACTGTAAAAACAAGAACAGAAGGAAACAATGTAAGAGCTGTTAGAGATCATGATTCTAAAGGATATCAGACTTATAATTCTATATCAAATACAGTAACAATCAAAGATACTGATTATGCTGATGGAGGAAATGATTTAAATTTTGATTTTCCAATGAATTTGTCTAACCATCCTTATACTAATTGGGAAGGGGCAACTACTAATTTGTTCTATATGAACAATATGATGCATGATATTTTCTATAATTATGGTTTTACAGAGGCTAATGGAAATTTTCAAAAAGTTAATTTTGATAAAGGAGGAACAGGTAATGATGATGTTGTAGCCTTGGCACAAACAGGAGTGTCGTTAGGGTACACTAACAATGCTACTTTTGCTACACCTGCAGACGGAAGATCTCCAAGAATGGCAATGTACTTATGGAATAAAACTCCAGAACCATTAATTATTAATAGTCCTGCTAATATAGCTGGTAGTTATCAAGCTACTGTTCCTACTTGGGGAGGTACATTAACTTCTACTGCTTTAACTGGAGATCTTGCATTAATTTTAAAAAGTGAAACAACAGGTACGCCTTATGATGGTTGTGGGACAATCACAAATGCTGCAGAAGTAAATGATAAGATAGCAATTATATACCGTGGAGATTGTTCTTTTGCTATAAAAGTAAAAAATGCTCAGAATGCTGGAGCTAAAGCTGCTATTATTGTAAATAATGTAGATGGGATGATTAATATGTCTGGAGATGATACAACAATTACAATTCCAGCAATTTCTATTAGTAAAGCAGATGGAGATGCAATTATGCAAGAATTGCAAAATAAAGTAGTCGTTAATGGATCTTTATTAAAACCAGATGAATCATTTATTGATGGAAGTTTAGATAACGGAATTATTGCACATGAATATGGACATGGAATTTCTAATCGTTTGACTGGTCCAATCACAAATGCTAACTGTTTGAATAATCTTGAACAAATGGGTGAAGGTTGGTCGGATTTCTTTGGATTGATGATTACTCAATTGCCATCTGATATAAGTACTACTAAAAGAGGAATAGGAACATTTGCTGTAGGTGAAAAGAAAGAAGGTGTTGGAATTCGTCCTACAGTTTATTCGACTGATATGACAGTTAATCCTGCTAGATATGGATTCTTAAAAACTTATGGTAATTCAGATTCTCCTCACAATACTGGTTACGTATGGGCTTCTATGCTTTGGGATTTAAACTGGAAAATGGTTAATAAATATGGTTTCTCTCCAGATTTATATAATGGTAAAGCTGGTAATAATATGGCTATACAATTAGTAATGACAGGTCTTAAGTTACAACCTTGTTCTCCTGGATTTGTAGATGGACGTGATGCTATTCTTAAAGCTGACGAACAATTAAACAATGGAGTTAATAAGTGTGAAATTTGGGAAGCATTTTCAGCTCGTGGTTTAGGTTATAGCGCTAAACAAGGAAGTTCTAACAGTAGAACAGATGGAACAGAAGCTTTTGATATGCCACCAGTCGAAGAGTTAAATTGTAAATTAGCTACTTCTGATGTTAACCAATCTACTTTCCAAATGTATCCTAATCCAGCTAAGGATGTAGTTTACATTGTAGATAAATCTATTAAAAATGATATCAAAGTTGATATTGTTGATATGACAGGTAAAGTTGTTTCAACTTCTAATGTAAAATTTGATGGTCAAAAAGGAACAGTTTCCACTGATAATTTACCAAAAGGTATTTACATCTTAAAATTTGAAACAAGTAATGGAACTATTACAAAGAAATTGATTAAAAACTAATTCTAGTTTCAAATAAATAAAACTAAAAATCCATCTCAATTTTTGAGATGGATTTTTTAATTTGGTTTAGATAAGTAATATTGGTTTAGGTTGTTTTGATAAACTGGTTAGATTTATCAAAATAGCTTTTTAGTTTGGTGTTGGTTAGTAATCTTAAAAGCGTTACAAACGATGTTGTTTGTTGGTACAAATGTCATAAATAAATATAGAATGAAAAACATTTATGTATCTTCAAAGTGTCTACAACTAAGAAAAAAAAACAATTTAATAGATCTAATAAGAAAATAAAATGTATCGATTTAAAACATTGTTAAAAATATGTAAATCAATATTTTGTATTTTATTATTTCGGAATTGTTAAATTATATTGAAGAATTTATATAATTTCTCTAAATGGAATTTCGAGTTGAGTTCCGAATTTTTTTTGATTATTGGATAAATTAGAGATAGCAACACCTAATAGTCGAACTGGTTTTTCTGAAGAGTAACCTTCGCATAATAAATCATAACAAATAAGATCAAAAAGTTCTCTATTTTTAATTGGAAATGAAGCTGATTTACTTTTTGTAGTAACCGAAAAATCATTGTGTTTTATTTTTACAGTAATTGTTCTTCCGTAAATTGATGTTTTTAAAGAAAAGTTCCAAACATCTTCTATTAGTGGAAATAATGCGATTTGCATTTCTTCTAAGGTTTCTAAATCTTTGCTAAAAGTTGTTTCTGAACCAGATGATTTTCGCAATCGAGTAGGGTTGACCTCTCTAAAATCTAATCCTCTAACAATATTGTAATAGTATTTACCTGATTTCCCGAATTCCCGTAACAGTTTTTCTAATTCTAGGTTTTTCAAGTCCAAACCTGTATGAATGCCCATCATTTGCATACGTTCTGCAGTTACTTTTCCAATTCCATGAAATTTTTTGATTGGTAATTGATCAATAAAATTTTCAGACATTTTAGGTGTTATCACATAAAGTCCATCAGGTTTGTTATAATCCGAAGCAATTTTAGCTAAAAATTTATTGAAAGAAACACCTGCAGAAGCAGTCAAATCTGTTCGTTCTTTTATTTTTTGTTTGATTTCGTTTGCAATATCTGTGGCGATTTCGATGTTTTTATGGTTAATTGTTACATCCAAAAAAGCTTCATCCAAAGATAAAGGTTCAACCAAATCAGTATATTCAAGAAATATTTCACGAATTTGATTCGAAACTTCTTTATAAACTTGAAATCGAGGTTTTACAAATATCAAATGTGGACATTTACGTTTTGCAACAACAGAAGACATTGCAGATCCGACGCCATATTTTCTAGCTTCGTAACTAGCGGTAGCAATCACACCACGTTCTTCATTTCCGCCAACAGCAATACATTTCCCTCTTAATTCGGGGAAATCTCGTTGTTCAACAGAAGCATAAAAAGCGTCCATATCGATGTGAATAATCTTACGCTGCATCTTGCAAAATTACTCGCTTTATTTTAAATGATACTCCTGAATAAAGTTTTTTAAGTTTTTCTTATCGGCAACAATTGTCAAATAATCGCCCAATTCAATGGGTACATTTCGATCAGGATTGTGAATCATTTTTCCATTGCGCTCTATCGAAACCACAATTCCTTTTGCCGTATCTTTTACCCAACCAATTGATTTATGTTCCAAAACACAAAAATCATTCGGAATAACTACTTTATCTAACGTAAAATTATCTGTATTTTTAAGATCTGTATTTTCTGGAGGAGTTTCGCCAATAATTTGCAAATATTTCTCAAATCGTTGAATATGTTCATCCGTTCCAATGATTCCAATTTTATCGAAAGGATATAAAACAGATTCAGAATTTGGAGTCTGAATAATTCGATCGCCACGTTTGATATACGCAATATTTATCTGAAATTTTGTTCGCCAATCCAATTCACCCAAAGGAACACCAATAAAATTGGCATTTTGAGGAACAATCATATCCGAAATATGCGTGTTATCCCAAGTATATTGAAATTTATCTTGTTTCTTTTTCTCTTCAATTTTTTTAGTTAGAATTTCACGTTCATTTAAGTTATAAATAAATTTTGTTTGAATATAATTGTAAAATTGATTGAAATATTTCGAAAGAAAATACATTGTAATCAATAATCCAATAACCAAAATAATTGAGGCAATTGTACTTGAGAAAAATTGATTATAAANNAAATAGGTAAACCAGTCGGTTAATAAGAATAAAACGTAGCTTTTGATAATCAATGTAATTGCGATAATGATTATTCCATTGATGAAAATTGTAGAAACCGTTTGCTTGATGATTTTATTCCATTTATTTTCGTTTTGAATGTGTTGAGTATCAGATGAATAATTTTCAACACCTTGAATGAATTTTTGCGGAAGAACTTTTTCCAATAAAGTGTAAACTTTGTCCGATGATTTAATTAAATAGGGTGTTGTAAATGTTGTAATTGCTGAAACACCGACTGCAACAGGAAATAAGAAGTCGCTTGTTACACCAAGAGAAAGTCCTAAACCAGCAACGATGAAAGCAAATTCACCAATTTGTGCCATGCTCATTCCTACTTGTACGGATTGTTTTAGCGGTTGTCCTGAAATTATAGCACCTAAAGTGGTAAAAATTAACTTTCCGAAAATCGTCAACAAGGTCACAATCAAAATTGCCCATTTGTGTTCGTACATCGAAACGGGATCAATCATCATTCCAATAGAAATAAAGAAAATTGTTGCGAATAGATTTTTTACAGATTGAAAATTATGTTCGATTTTTTCTGCATAAACAGTTTCAGCGAGAATAGAACCCATTACAAATGCACCTAATTCTATTGAAAAA